>JAQUAW010000035.1 GCA_028687045.1 Patescibacteria group bacterium | reverse complement strand
CTAAAATACTACCCCTAAAAAAAATAGGTGGGTAGCCGCAATTTTAGCCCACGGGCTAAAACGATATAGACTTCCCAATGTAATATCTTTGTAGAATAATATTGTACAACCGCAATTTAGGATCACTCTTATTATATAATTGTAAAGGAAATGTGTCAATTGTGAATATTAATGCATGGAGGTAGAATATCCACCACGACCTTCATCTTCATCTTCTTCATCACCACCTATAATATGTACACCAGGATCTTTTTGATCTTTTGTACCGTTCTTTTTAGTTTCTTCTGATGTTGGTTCATAACCAGGCGGAGGTTCACGATGATCCGGCACAGAAATTGATGGTTGTTGAATAAGTTCTCTAGGCATAAAAAATAATATTAAAATTAACTGTATATTTAGTTTAACAAAAAACCCGCCTACTAGCAAACAATTTGTTTACCACTAGGCGGGTGGCAATGGACTGGTAAGTGTAGTCGTCTCATTTCATACCCTGCCGAGTCTTTTTTGGTGTTGTCTAGTCATGCTTTTAGTAAACATAACCAAACACTTTGTCGAACCTAGCACGTGCCATGGTTTGAGCAGAAAAAATCATCTCATGATGTTCTTCTATCTCGTACCAAGACAACAGACTGGCTCTAAAAAAGTGAGACAACACAAACAGCTCAAATCTCTCAAACGACGAGAAGATTTCTTTTTTCTTCTCGTAATCCTTGAGAGATTTAGCGTTAACTTTGCAAAAAAACAAGAACAAAAAGTAGAACTGAAAAAAACGAACCACCTATGCCTCCATTGCCGAAATGTGCTATCCTCACCCACGCGATTACGTAAGCAAGGACAAGCATATTAATTAGAGACTTGCGTCCCTAGAAATATTTTTACAAAAAACAATTCTAGAGAAACAAAAAACCTCGGCTGACCGAGGAAATATTTTTGTAAACTACAGCAAAATACTCACTCAGTCAAGAAAGCTAAACCAGAAATAAAAATAAGTATTTTGTTTTGTATTTGTCATATTTATTTTATACAGATCACATTACTAATTACTTTTTTTAAAAATAATCAATAATGTGGTCGGCAGCGCAAAGCGTTTGGTGAGACGTCGACCACGGCTAGTATCTCAAAGTCACCACCTCTTTCGCTTCTTACGAAAGCGAACGACGTTGGCGACGATAGTGCCTGCCTTGACTTGCATGTGATTCCTCCCGGTTATGGCCCCGCCCAATGCAGAGCCGGATATAAATAAAATAAAATTATTTTACTTATATCCAGCTCCAATTGTTTACGCTGTCGATAATTCTCCTTGTCCACCATAACCACCAATTCGGTGGTGAAGGTGGACTATTTATTTTTCTTAATAAACCACCCCACTAATTACTTTAACAAAATAATCAATGGGGTGATCGGCAGCGCAAGCGAGTGAACTGTCCAAACACCCTTCTTAACTTCAGAAGACGTCGCACACCTGATCGTAGTCGCCGCCAAATTTGGCGGCAAGCTCCTTACTATTCCGTCGACGCTGTCGTGACAGAACCCAGTCCGGGATGAACCTGACCTTCTTGAAGGGCATGCTCTCCTTGACCGTAGAGGTAGTGGTGTTGTCGGCGGTGACGGTGTTGTCGACGGTGATGTCAGTAGTAGTGGACATGTGGAATGATCCTTTGGACTCATAGAGCCCCTCTGGGTTTTCCAGCTTCTCTCCGTTGAAGCTGGGCTAGAAAAAAAACAAATTTTATTTTCTTTCTAGCCAAGCTTCAAAATTGCTTGCGCTGCCTAAATTTCCTCCTTATGTAATGAACTTATTACCAGACTATTCTATAGTCCAGTTGTTTAAGTAAAATATATTTTGCTTAAACAACTATACTATTTTTACAAAGAAAAACTCCGCTTTTTCGGCGGAGTTTGTTTTTTATTTTTGAAAAATGTTTTTACACACAATTATTTTTCAAACAAACAACTCCGCTTTTTGGAAACACATCAACAATAATAACAAAGAGATTCCAATTCTTTGCGATGGTTTTTAGTGTATAGCAAGTTGTTATTTGATTTAACAATTTCATAATATAATTATTTACCTTATTTACATTACCAAGAGATTTGAATATGGTCAAGGAATGTTGGGGATAAGTACGTAAAAGGCCTGAAAAGCTTAAAATGCTGGAAAGGCTAGAAAGGCTGTGAACCAATTGGCCTTTTGAGCCTTTTAGGCCTTTCAAGCCTTTCCAGCCTTTATCCCGTCTTGACTTTCCCCTAAAAAAAGTATATATTGGTGGCAACAAAATCAACTTTAATTTACTTAATTTACAAAAATATGGAATTTACAGGCGTCAAAGAAAAAACACTTGTCATCATCAAACCAGATGCAATCCAACGTGGTCTTTTGGGTCAAGTTACAGCTCGCTTCGAGCAAAAAGGTCTAAAATTAGTTGCTACCAAAATGGCTTATTTGAAACAAGAAACTCTTCGTGAACACTATGCTCACATTGCTGAAAAACCATTTTATCCAGCTGTTGAAAAATTCATGATGAGTTCTCCAGCAGTAATACAATGTTGGGAAGGTCTTGATGTAGTAAACACAGTTAGACTTATCACTGGCATTACCAAAGCTCGTGAAGCTGAAGCTGGTTCTATCCGTGGTGACTTTGCCATGAGTGTAGCTTGTAATGTGATTCATGCCTCAGACTCTATCGAAAATGCCCAAGCAGAAGTAGCTAGATTCTTTGAAGCAAGTGAAATTCACGAATACGACAAGAGTGATTACCAACATGTTTACGCTGAAGAGGAACGTACAAAGTAAGATTGAATATTTTTTTAAATAAAGACGTCCACTATAAAAGTGAACGTCTTTTTAATTTATCAAGTATATTGTCCCACTGTCCCATTGTCAGAATTTTCTTATATAGTTCCCTTCCCTCGTAGGGAAGGGGCAGGGTAGGGTCTCAACGAGATATTGCATTACAAATTTCTTTTATTTTTTGTATAGTACTTTCTCTATAAAACAATACTTCTTCATTTGTAAATCTTAATATAGAATAGCCTAAATTTTTTAAATATTCTTCACGTTCATAATCATATTCTTTTTGTTCCTCATGAATTGGACCATCTACTTCTATTATTAATTTCAATTCATGACAATAAAAATCTACAATAAAAGCATCAATACTAACTTGTCTACGGAATCTATATCCAATTTTTTGTTCTCGTAATTCTTGCCAAAGAACATGTTCCGCTTTAGTTAGAAGTGAACGTAATTTTTTTCTATTTTTTTTAGTAATGTTATCATTAGCTCGATAAGTTTTTCTTATTGGCATAGTTCGAGACCCCCTCCTGACCTCCCCCTAAAATGGGGAGGAACTCACTAAATAAATTTTATTAAAAAAAGCAATTTATCAATTTAGCCATTTAACAATTTAATATTATAATTCGTCAAGACTCTTAAGAAAAGAACGAACCGCCGGCTTATCTTCATCAAGAGGCTCATAACTCACACCATCTACATCATCCGAAGGATCGAAAAAAGCACTAGAGCTACTACTGTCTATCATATTTATTTCCAATAAAGCATTATCAATTTCTTCCAGAAAAATACTAGGACCCTGAAGCAGACTATAAACACTACTTACCAAAGGATAAGTAATGTAAAGATATTTTTTAGCGCGAGTAATAGCGACATAAAAAAGACGACGCTCTTCTTCTAGCTCTTTACTACTTCCCGAGGATCTTTCATTGGGAAATTGTCCAGCCGAAACATTGAGGATAAACACAGCTTCCCATTCCAAACCTTTGGCTTGATGAACTGTTGAAAGTACAATCTGTTCATCATCTTTGTGACTATTTTCGGTTTGTTTATTATTATAATTTTCTTGCAAACTTGCTTCACCAAGAAATCTGTCCAATGCTTGTGTTTCTTCCAACTTAAGGTAACTATCAGCAAAAACAGCTAACTGTTCCAAATCTTGTAAACGCTCACGATAATCTGGATATTCACTTTCCAAATATTCCAAATATTTTGATTTCAGAATTCCCCGAATTAGATCACTTGGAAATTTCTTACCAGAACTTTGCATAGCATTGAAAACACTAAGAAAATCTGACCAACCGATCTTGGCGCGAGTAGACAATGAAGCAGAAACATTGGGTAAAATCTCATTAACATTTTCTTGTGCTATCGCAATTTGACTATACAATTTTTCAGCGCTAGCTGGACCAATACCAACTTGCATATTAAGCACACGACTCCACGCTACACTATCATTTTTGTTGTTGAGAATTCTCAAATAAGCCAAAACATCTTTGACATGAGCACGCTCAAAAAATCTCGTGCCACCACGATAATCATACGGAATATCCCGTCTTGCTAGTTCCATTTCCAAAGCTTGGGAATGAAAAGCTGCACGAAAAAGTACTGCTATTTTGTTTAGTTCCACTCCTTCATCACGCAATTCCAAAATACGCTGTGCAATAAATTCAGCTTCTTCACTACTCTCACTAAAAGCATGCACTTCTGGTTTGGCAAAAGCAGCAATGACACTGCGCAATTCTTTTTTGTATTGATTTTTGTTATTGGCTATTACTTCATTGGCTACACTCAAAATTTCTGGAGTAGAACGATAATTAGTTTCTAATTTATAAATCTTAGCCTCTGGATAATGCTTCTCAAAATCCAAAATATTTTGGATATCCGCCGCCCGAAAAGAATAAATACTCTGAGCATCATCCCCTACTACCAAAATATTTTTGTGATGACTAGCAAAAAGTTCAATCACCGAAGCTTGAATTCTATTAGTATCTTGATATTCGTCCACCAAAACATATTTGAATTTTTCTGAATATTTTTTTCTGATATGTTCATTTTTGTAAAGTAGTAAAAATAGATTAACGAGCAAATCATCGAAGTCCATGACATTGGCATTCAATTTTCTTTTTGAATATTCTTGTGCAATACGACCCAAGACTTCATCCAAATCTACCCAGTTGGGATATTTTTGTTCCAAAACATCTTTGACAGTAATTTTGGCATTGCGAGAATAGCTAATAATAGATTGGATGACATTTGGTGAAGGAAAACGACGCTCTTTTTTATCCACGCCTTCTTGCTTGATACAAATTTTTAGCATATCGCGAGAATCCTCCGAGTCAAGAATAGAAAAATTGTTTTGATAACCAAGTAGCGGTGCGTACTGACGTAAAAGTTTATAAGCAATACGATGGAATGTTCCTGCCCATGGCATTTTTATTTTACCACCAGTCAATTCACCCATCCTGTCAATCATTTGTTTGGCAGCTTTGTTGGTGAAAGTAAGAAGCAAAATTTGTTCTGGCTCCACACCATGTTCTAATAAATAAGCCACACGATAAGTAATGGTACGAGTTTTTCCTGAACCAGCTCCAGCCAAAACCAAACAAGGTCCATCGCCGTTATGGATGACCTCTAATTGTTCTTTATTTAATTCTTCTGCAAAGTTTAGCATGTTATTTTTTATAATAAATTTTGTTTATTTTTTAACAAATTTACAAATTTAGTTCTGATGTTTTTTAATGTTGTTTTTTCTTTAACTTCAACCAATTTAGACAATTGTGAGCCATCTTGTAAATTTAAAACAACAATAAAGATATTAGATGCACTTTCTTTAGGTGTAATAGTAAAAGAAGTAACACTTTTTATACCATTCAAAGCTTTACTAATACGTTGATAAGGTTCATCTGATTCTTGTTCACTTTCCATTCTTTTTTTATTTTCCAAACTTGATCTAGTTTGTTCTTGTCTCTTCAAATCATCTAATTTCCTTTTCCCTTTTTCTGATAATTCATATTCTTTTTCATTATTTTGAAAAACAAAACCATTTTCTTCTAAAATTTCTATTTTTCTATAAAAATCCAAATCATCTTCATTAAAATCTTTATTAATTTCTAAAAAAATATTCCACAACTTATTAAGAGTATTTGGCGTTATACCTTTTTCAACAACATCATCATGTCTACCAGGCCCATTTTCCAACCAATCTACAAGATCTGGATTTACACCTCTACTAGGTCTTTTTCCTGAATTTGCTCTATTGGTACGTGGTTCATTTTTGTGACCTTTTACATCTATGTCTTCGTCAATATTTCCTTTTTCTAAGTTTTCTTGTTCAATTATTTGTCCATCTTTATCCACTAGACCTGCTTCTATATCAGCAGCTAACTGAAAATTATAACTATTTACTTCCCCATATTTTCCCAATTTTTTGCCATAAAGATCAGTCCTAATTTTGACACTATCAGGGTAACCAGGAAATCCTATAAACTCCCCATTACTACCTTCAATATAGTGAGAAATTTGTTTTACTTCTCCTTCTCTTATCTCAGACATATTACAAAAATTTAAAAATAAACTGCTATAATACTACCACATCTTGATTTTTCTTTCAAAATAGGCTAAGATAAGCAAAAACAAATTACATCAATATGAAATTTTTCGAAATCACTCACAAAGACAAAAAAACCAAAGCTCGTACAGGCTTGCTTCAGACTGACCACGGCGTCATTGAAACTCCAGATTTCATGCCCGTCGGTACTCAAGCTACTGTCAAAACTTTGGACAAAGAAGATCTGAACAACATTGGTGCACAGATTATTTTATCTAATACTTATCATTTACATTTACGTCCGACTGAAGATCTAATTGCTAAGTTTGGAGGACTTCACAAATTCATGAACTGGAACAAACCTATTCTGACAGATAGTGGTGGTTTTCAAGTCTTTTCTCTTGGTTTACAAAAAGAAGCCAAAGATGAAACCAGCAATGAAAAGTTAGTTAAGATAGATGATGAAGGTGTCACTTTCAAATCTCACCTTGACGGTTCCACTCACCGCTTCACACCAGAAGAAGCTATTAGAATACAACATAAGATTGGTGCGGATATCATCATGGCTTTTGATGAATGTACTCCAGATGACGCCGATATTGACTACACAAAAAAAGCAATGAAACGCACACACGAATGGGCAGAGCGTTGTATATCTGAACACAAAAAAAATACAGAGTACCACGGCTACAAACAATTTCTATTTGGAATTATTCAAGGTGCTAATCACGAAGACTTACGCAAAGAATCTGCCCAAATAATTTCTGCCATGGATTTCGATGGTATCGCTATTGGTGGCGAATCAATTGGCTACAATATGGAAGCCACCAAAAATATTCTTGATTGGGTCAGTGATATTATCCCAGAAGACAAACCTCACTATACTATGGGTGTCGGGTTCAATCCTAGCGACCTTTTTGAGGTCGTTGAGAGGGGCGTAGACATGTTTGATTGCGTTGCCCCGACTCGGGTGGCTCGCAACGGCAGACTCTTCGTACACAAGGAAATAAACCCAAAGATGTATATCAATATCAAAAATACAGAATTCAAAAAAGACGAACAGCCAATTGATCCAAAATGTGGATGTTTTACCTGCCAAAATCATTCTCGTGCTTATCTACATCATCTTTTCAAAGCAGATGAAATTTTGGGATTACGCCTTGCTTCTATTCACAATCTTTATTTTTTATTAGAGTTGATGAGGCAAATTAGAGAGGCTATTAAGGGAGATAGGTTTTTGGAGTTGAAGAAAAGTATTTTGGTATAAAATATATTTACTTAATGAGTCCCTCCCCATTTTAGGGGGAGGTCAGGAGGGGGTCTAGAACTATGCAAAAAACAAAAGACATCTAAAATACAATATCCCGTTAAGACCCTTCCCTGCCCCTTCCCTACGAGGGAAGGGAACTTACTAAAAAAGATTTATGAAAATAAATATTGTTACACTCGGAAAACTAAAAGAAAAATATTGGCAAGATGCTGAGCAAGAATATCTCAAGCGTCTTTCAGTTTTTGCCAAAATAAATATTATAGAATTAAAGGAAGAAAAATTCGATGAAAAAAGTAATCATGAAGTAATAAAAACAAAAGAAGCCGAAAAAATTCTAAAAGCTATTCCAAAAGATAGTTATGTAATTGTTCTGGATAAAGAAGGAAAACAATTCAGTTCAGAAGAACTTTCACAGAAAATAACAATACAACAATCCTCCTTCACCGCCAAATCGGCGGTTACAGCGGACAAGTTTAACAATATAACAATGATTATCGGTGGACCACTAGGTTTACACAAATCTATATTTGATATTGCCAAAGAAAAAATATCATTTTCCAAACTAACTTTCACTCACCAGATGATGCGTGTGATTCTACTCGAACAAATCTATCGTAGTTTTATGATAAGTGAAGATAGGAAGTATCATTGGTAGAATATAATCATAAATAAAAAATAAAATGCACAAGTATAAGTGCATTTTTTATTGACTAAAAAAACAAAACCACCTCACTCCATACATATTTCATATATGTTAGGAATTGAGGTGGTTTTTGTTATTTATTATTTTAATCCGCCCCCGCCGATTCGGCGGGCGGACAAGAGGGTTTAACTCCCCATCCCGATAAAATCGGGACGAAGATGTTCTTTTTATATTTCGTCAGATTGCTGCGAGCTAGTTGTTTATACTTGCTAAATCATTAGCAAAAATATTTCTTAAATTATCTGATAAATTTTTTGATAAAAGATTAGCCCACTCTCGACATCTTTCTAACTCTTTTTCATTTTTTATTTTAGAATAATAATTAAAACTATCTAAATTATCTGCAATTTTTACAGCCAAAGCTTCATCACCTATTTTAAGACAATTATCTATTTGAGATTGTCTCCTTTTTATTTTGTCTTCAATTGATCTATCTTTGGTATTAGCACTTATAAGAGAAACTACTTTGCTCCCAAATTTATTTTCTAATTCTTCTGCCGTTACAGACGACCATTCAAGCATGTCATGAAATAACCCCGCCAAAACAACTTCATCACTAAATTCTTTTTCAAATAAATATTTTGCTACATTTTTCAAATGAGGAATTGCTGGTTTGTTTGGACTATAAATATCTGATTTCTCTAAAAATTCTATAGCACTTTTAAATTTTTCTTCAAAAATTTCTTTCATAAATATCTAACTTTCAACTAATATATAAACATCGCATCACCAAAACTATAAAATCTATATTTTAGTGAAACTGCTTCTTTATAACATTCTAGCATAAATTCCCTATCCCCTGCAAACGCTGAAACTAGTATAAGCAAAGTAGATTTTGGTAAATGAAAATTGGTAATCATGGCGTCAACTATTTGAAATTCAAATCCAGGTTTGATGAAAATATTTATGTCTCCAGTAAACGGACGAATAAATTCATTCCTGTTTTCCCGAGATAAAATTTTTCTTAATTCCCCATTCCCCATTCCTCGTTCCTCATTCCTCATTGCGGCGACTCCTTCAAGTGTACGCACCGTCGTCGTCCCTACCGCCACCACTCTTCTTTCTTCACTCTTCGCTTTATTTATTTTATCAGCCGTTTCCTCTGAAATCTCCACCCATTCACTATGCATAGTATGATCCTCCACTCTTTCACTTTTGACTGGCAAAAAAGTTCCCAGACCAACATGAAGAGTGACTTCCGCAAATTCCACTCCTTTTTCTTTTAATTCTTGTATTACATCATCGGTAAAATGAAAGCCAGCAGTTGGTGCGGCTACGGAACCTTCTTCTTTGGAATACACTGTCTGATAAATTTCTATTTGATCTGGCTCATCTTTGACATAAGGTGGCACGGGAATATGTCCATACTTATTGGCTTTCGCCATAACTTCTTTGTCGTCTTCTTCGAATTGTACTAGAATTGTTCCTTCTATTTCTTTCATCACAACAGTACAAAAAAAATCTGGAGCAAAACGCACATTCATACCAGGTTTTACTCTCTTGCCCGGCTTGGCTAATATTTTCCAGACACCAGGATTTTTCATCGGACGAACAAGAAATATTTCTACTTCTTTTTGATTGAGCAAAGCTCTATCAGGAATATCATCTTTGTCTATATCTCTATCACTTGATTCTAATCTACCAAAAAGTCTAGCTTTGAAAACTTTGGAATTATTCCAAACGAGCAAATCCCCTTTTTCAAAATAATCAACAATGTCGTAAAAATGTTTATGATCTATTTTTTTATTTTTTCGGTCAACCAAAAAAAGCTTGGAACTATCACGAGGTTCAACTGGTTTTTGAGCGATACTTTCTGTGGGTAAATTGTAATCAAAATCACTAGTGTTCATATTTATATATTCTACGTTTTTCCGCGTAGTAACTCAATATTATCCGCGTCTAATTATTTAAATTGCTTGACAGCATCAGCCACCACTCCTGCTACATTTTTATCCAACACTGCTGGAATAATATTTTCTGCATCAGGATTCACTACATAATTAGCCAAAGCTTGGGCGACAGCCAACTTCATTTCCATCGTCACTTTGGTAATTCTAGCTTCAAGTAATCCTTTGAAAATACCAGGAAAAGCTAAGACATTGTTTACTTGATTTGGATAGTCTGAACGACCAGTAGCGACCACAACAGCTCCAGCTTCTTTGGCTTCAGCAGGGAAAATTTCTGGAGTCGGATTGGCCATGGCAAAAATAATTGCTCCAGCATTCATAGTTCTCACCATATCTTGTGTCAAAACTTTTGGTTGACTTACTCCCACAAAAACATCAGCTCCAACCATCGCGTCAGCTAGACTACCACACATATTATTTTTGTTTGTTCTATTCAATAATTCTTGTTTGACAGGATTTAAATCTGTACGTTCACGACAAACAAGACCTTTGGAATCAATGAGCAAAATATCAGCCACACCAGCATGAAGAAGTAAATTAGTAATAGCAACTCCGGCAGCACCCACACCACTAATTACAACTTTGACATCTCCGATTTTTTTATTAACCACTTTTAGAGCATTGTAGAGTCCTGCCAATACAACAATCGCTGTACCATGTTGATCATCATGAAAAACTGGGATATCCAATTTTTCTGACAGTCTTTGTTCTATTTCAAAACAACGAGGAGCAGAAATATCTTCCAGATTTATGCCACCAAACATTGGGGTGAGTAATTCTACTGTTCGAATAAATTCCTCCACATCTTTAGTTTTGATAGCTAGAGGAAAAGCATCTACGCCACCAAATTCTTTGAACAAAACACATTTTCCTTCCATCACGGGCAAACTTGCTTCTGGACCAATATCTCCCAAACCCAACACAGCAGTACCATCAGTAATAACAGCTACCATATTTTGCTTGCGAGTATATTCATAGACTTTTTCTTTGTCCTTCGCTATTTCCAAACAAGGTTCAGCCACACCAGGTGTGTAAGCTAGACTAAGATCTTCTCGACTTGTGATTTTGGCACGAGAAATTACTTCAATTTTTCCTTTTAGATTTTTGTGGTATTCAAGTGGGTTCATATGTTAAAATATTATTTTAAATGGATACGAAATACGAAAGATACGAAATTACGAAACTTTCGTATGTTCGTACTTTTCGTATTTCGTATCCCACAAATTATAAATGTTTTTGTCTATTCAAATTATGTTCTTCCAAAGTTTTGGAATACCAAACTTTACCTTTGATATCTGTCAAAAAATACCAATAATCATTTTTTTCAGGATAAATAGCAGCCATAATCGAATCTATATTTGGAGTAGAAATAGGACCGAGTGGCAGTCCTGGATAACGATAGGTATTCCATGGTGAAAGTGAATCTCTGTCTTCGTCAGTAGTGAAAACATCACCTTTTTTGCCGACAGCATAGTGAACAGTAGAATCGGCTTGCATTGCCCAATTTTGGTCATAACGTCGCCAAAATAAATCAGCTACAATCTTTTTGTCTTCCTCACTTCTTACTTCTCTTTCGAGAACACTAGCCATAGTCAAAACTTCAAAAACAGTTCTACCAGATTTTTCAATATCTTTGTACATTTGATCTGTAAATTGATTTTCTCTTTCATTTATTAATTTTTGTACAATTTCTTCAATAGTGGCATTTTTGAAAATACGATAAGTATCTGGAGCAAGATAACCATCATAGCTAACGAAGTTTGGTTTGTCTTTTGCAATCTGCCAATCACCTTTTACCACAGGTGCTATTTTTCTTTCTACTTTATAATTGTAAGCAGACTTACCAACTACAGCTAGAAAATCACTACTACTTGCTATAGCATTCTTTTCAAAATATTCAGCAATTTCACGCAAATCCCAACCAGGCAAAATAGTAATTGTAGTTTCAGCTTGTGTAGGATTAGCCAGAGAATTTACAACTCTTGCCAAAGTGATTGGAGACTCTACCAAAAATTCACCTTCCCGAATTTCTGTATCTAATTTTCTAAAAGATAAATATTTTTTGAAAAACCAAGCACTGCGAATAATATGTTTTTCTTCCAACTTTTCAGCAACCAATGAAACACTCTCTCCTTTGGCAATAGAAAAAGTTACTTTATCAGCATACTGCGCCTCAGCACTAAAAATCTCGGAGTGTGCAAACCAAGCTCCGATTGCTCCACAGATTATTATAATTAAGAATAGTAATTTTTTCATAGGTTTATTTTTTCAAACAGAATAAAAGGCACGGGATACGAAATACGAAATTTTACGAAAATACGAACCTACAGTTTTTTCGTAATTTCGTACCTTTCGTATTTCGTATCCATTAAAATTTATAAGTATTCTTCTAGCCTCTGTTCCTCAATCTTCTTCAACAACTCTTTAATTCTAGGTACATCATTTTTGTGACAGACCAATGTTGTATTATTAGTATTCACCACTACCATACCTTTGAGACCAACAGTAGCCACAAGTCTGCCATTTTCTTCATTTAAGATCAGACTATCTGTAGAATCCAAATCTACAACAGTACCTTTTTCAAAATTTTTGTCAGTACCGTCCACTAGAGCTTCTTTCAAGGCATAAAGTGTACCAGGATCTGTCCAAGCCAAATCTACTTTTATCACCACTGCCTGATCTTTGTCTATTTTTTCGACTATCGCATTGTCAAAAGATTCAGCTTCCAACTTTGCATATTCTGTATTCAAATCTTTTTGTCCACTGACCATATCAGCCAAAGCAATATACATTTCTGGTTTGTGTTTCTTATAAAGTTCCAAAACAAAATCAATATCAAAAATAAAATATCCAGGATTCCACATCCACTTTTGACTTTCAAACATTTCTTGACACTCTAGAATTTCTGGACGATATTTCCAACTTTCAAATTTGAATAAATCACCTTCTATATTTTCACCCAAATTTATCCAACCCAAATTTTCATTAGCAAAGCGAGGTGTTTCTCCCAAGAAAACAAATCTGTTAGGATTTTTAGTAATCAGTTTTTCGGCTTTTTTGAGAGCTTCTACGAAATTTTCAGGCTTCTTCATAAAATGATCTGCCCAAAGCATAGCGATAGTACCAGTCACACCTTGTTTCTTCAATTTCATAAGAGCCAAGCCCACAGCAGCCGCCAAATCACGTCTAGTCGGTTCACCCATAATATGATTTTTATCTAGTTCTGGCAAGTGTGAATAAACCAAATCAACATATTTGTCATTGGTAGAAACATAGACATTGTCGAGACCAAAACTTCTGATTCTCTCCAGAGCCATTTGGATAGTCGATTGATCACCTTTTAGAATTTCAAATTGTTTTGGACTAGATTTGCGACTGATTGGCCAAAGTCTAGTACCAGCCCCTCCGGCGAAGATTAAGATTTTCATATACAATAGTTATAATGTTAAAAGTTTGTAAAGTTTTTTTATATAATAATTAGCAGGTGATTCGTAATAATTGTGTAAAATGAAAAATTTTTATTTCACAGATAGACGAAATTAAATCAGGACAATTTTATTTTTTTAATCTTTCAAGCATAGTTTTAATCTCCGGAGATAACTGCGGATTAGACAACACTCTTTCAATAAACTTCGGAATTTTTCTTTCGTACGCTGGTGGGTTTTCT
>JAQUAW010000053.1 GCA_028687045.1 Patescibacteria group bacterium | reverse complement strand
AAAAGAACCAACACCATTCCCATCATAATAATCTTCAGGTGAACCAATCAAATGCCAACGATAATAATCAATCCCAGCTTCAGCAACATGAAGAGCCAAATCGTGACGATAAGTCTGTTTAGAAGCTTTCAATTCAAAAATAGCATAAGAAACCATGCCCAAAGTAATAGTTGTAAAAGCAATAAAACCAAAAGTCATTACAAACAAAAACATGGACCCTCTTTTGTCTTGTTTTATTTTACTTAAAATTTCTAATTTCATAAATTATATAAAATTGGATAACAATACTTTAAATGACGAATTTAAAAATTAATTTCTTTTGGTACTTCTTATCAAAGCCATACTTTCTACATGCAAAGGTTCTGGGGATTTATTAGGATCTTTTTCCAATTCCAATTGAACTTTTATCATGCGAATATCTGTCAAATTGAAATTACCTAGCAATTCAGATTGTGAACCTGTGTAACTTTCATTGTAATACAAAAAAACAGGTACAGCTAATTCCATATTTTTTACATTATCAGCCAAATCAATTGTTTGGCTAGTACCATTTTCATAAATATTTGAAGAAGCTGTACTGCTTGGATGTGTAATAGTTTCTTTCAAAGTTTTGTCATCAAGCCAAAATTGTACTTTTTCTATCATGTTATTACTATCTACATTAGCATAAAAAATAAGATTATAAGGTTCTGTTGTGTTCAAAGGATAAGACCCTACACTAGAAGTTTCTGCTTTTCTAACATAATTTATTACATGTTCCAAAGTTTTTTTACCTTGATTTTGTGTTACCAATTGTTCCCACATAACAGCCAAATCACGATTACTTCCAATAATAAACCAAGAAGCTCCAGAAACTAATATCGAAAATATAGCTAACGTAACCAAAACTTCTATCAGAGTAAAACCTTTTTTATTTTTATTAAATAACATATTTTATAAAAAATTTAAAATAGTAGTCGTAGTCATTATACTATCTATTGTAATATTACTAAGAGTCTGAGTTTCGTAACCATTGGCTTCTATAGTAATAGTATTATTTGAAGATTGAGGAATTGTATCAAAATAAACCTGACCAGGTAAACTACAACTTTTGACATAAAATATATCAACTTCTGCTAAAGTTGGAGTGTAACGAGAATATCCAAAAATAGGATCAACATCATCTGAAATAAAATAAACTTTATAACGCAAATATCTTTGACCATTATGCATACTATTTATATCTTGGTGGTTAACATCATAATAAGTGTCTGAAGTACCATCATAACCTACATATTGCCAAAATTGTGGAGTAGACGAATTACTAGTAGCAATTTGAAATTTTATAGTAGTACTACTAGGTAGATCAGCTATCCAATCAATTTTTCTATAATCAACATCCTCACCAAAATCAAAAGTAGAGGATTCCAAATAACCAGAATTTTCATAAAGATTAGGTGCTGTACTAGTTAGTTTAAGACCATAAGGCAAATTCGTAATATCATATTCAGTATTAGATTTATACCAATAACTATGTACTGTTTCATACATTTCATTACTACCAAGACCCAACCATTCATCTTGTTTAAAATAACCAAGTCCTGTATATTTTGTATAAACATTTCCACCAGAATTCAAAGTAACTTTGGCATCAGAAACAGGCAAACCCCCATCAGTAACAAGTACTGACATAGAACGTGTTGTTTGAGGAGCTACGATAATACTTACAGATTGACTAGAATTAGCCCAAATATTTTTAGGTAAGTTAGGTATAGAACCCACAAAATTATTATTACTCAATGTAAAGAAATAATCACCCCAATGTAAATTATTCAAATCATATTCTCCACTACTATTACTAGTTAGATTATTTTGATAATAATAAGTATCTGGAATATTAGCTATAATACCCCCACCAACAATATTAAAGGCAACATTGGCAACAGGCTGACATTCATCATCCAAAGTTTTTATCGTCATTGCAGATGGTATGTCTATTTGAAAAGCACTATTTGTAACCTGCCCAACCTCCACTGTCACGTGTTCATTATCACTGGTGGGTGTAGCACCACCCAAAGAAACTGACGAATAAGTTTGATCAGAAGTAAAACCATCTTTACTTATAGTAATTTCATAACATCTATAACAAGCTTTCAAATCATATATTTTCAAAATACCATTATTGTCCGTTGTATCATTCATATTAATACTTATACTAGGATCATTACTCAACACATGGACATTAGCTCCTTGTACTGCTACATTATTTGAATCTTTTACATTTACAAACAAAGCACCTGAATTATTGGTAGTTTCGGGAAAAGAATCAGCTACATAACTAGAAATAGACAAGACTGATGTTTGTGGACAATCCAAACAACTTGCTTCCAAAAAAACAAGTTTGTAATCATTCGGGCTAGTGTCGCTACCAGCATCAATCGTACCATCAGCAGGATCATCTATATTTCTGATACTTCTAGTTATCAAAAAATTAATACCATTGCGTGTGATAATAGAATTTCTAGTCAAGATACCTACTGGAGTAGAAGAAACAATACCAACATCAAAAAAATCCATATTTCTCACAATTTCCATCTGTTCATTCAATATAGCAGTCTCAAGAATTTGTAAACGTGAGCTATATACAACTTTGTAAATATATTGAATACTTCCATAAATACCAAAAGCAAAGATAACAAAAATAGCTATAGAAATTATAGATTCAATAAGAGTAAATGCTTTTTTGTTTTGTGAACTTTTTGACAGGCAAAACATATTTTAAGAAGTAACTTCCGCAATTAAATTTTCCACAACTTCTCTGGCTTTATTTTTCATATCTTCATTTATCTCTACCCCACTAGATTGACTCATTTGAGAAATATGAATAGTTATCAATTCTTCCTTCATTTTCAACAATTCATCAGTATGACCAGAAATTTTTTTCTTTAATTTTTCTATAGCTTTTTTATCCTGTTCTACAGATGAAATATTTTCATCATTATTGGCCACAATTTGCAATTGCGCACGTAAAGCTTTTATAGCTTGTACCACTTGTCCCACATTTATCATTATATTTTGCATTTGTTGTTTACTAGTTTTTACTTCTTTTACTAAAATATCAGCTCTCTCCATGGTAGCAGCGGCTTTAGCTTCTGGAGTCATTTCCTTATTTTTTTCAACCTCCTTAGAGCTTTCAACATTTGGTAATCTTTCGTTCGAATTAATTTTTTTTTCAAAACTATCCATAATAAAAAATTGATACTTAAGGGTTAATAGACAAAATGGTGGGGCTGAATAGCTAATTTCTAAGAATAAAGTTAACTAATTTCATTTTACGTTTTTGATTCAATCCTCTGTGTACGTTAAGTAGACTTTTAAGTCTGTTAAAATAAC
>JAQUAW010000034.1 GCA_028687045.1 Patescibacteria group bacterium | reverse complement strand
CAACTGAGCTATGATGGCATAGATACTACAAACCCACTATAAAAAGTGGGTTTATCTAGTACGCGCCAAGGGATTCGAAACCTTGACACGTATAATTTCACAATTCAGATAACACTATCTAAATTGACTTAAATTCCTTTAAGATTAGTGTAATTTTAAAGAAAAGCTATTTTATCATTCGTTATCAATTATCACCAAACTTAATCAAGTTTTATCACTTCTTGGACACTATATGGTCACAAGCTATACTTTGACCAGACAATATAGGAGAAGTGGTAAATGGTTAAGTTTCCCTAATTGCTAAGTATTATAGCAGGTTTTTTGTTTTTTGCAAGGGTAATTTTGTGGATTGTTATTGACCTTTATCTTATACAAAACAGTTAAGTTATTATGTTTTCTTTTTTTATAAATTCAACCATATTAACACAATTAATACCCAAATCTTTACATATACGAGGTATACCTTTCTTATTTTCTTGAGTAATTATTGTTATATTATTGACTTTTGCCTGTGCTATCAACCAAGGATCTGCATGTGCTCCTTCTTTTTTCTGGTCTGTAAATTTTGGGTCAATTCTACCAATTTCCTTTATTACGTCAGGTTCATTTTCTAAATCATAATCTTTAAATGTTTTTTTGTGATCTTTTGCCCAAATAACCAAATCATCATCCCCTTGTATAATCTCCTGATATACTTCTTTATGAGATATTATTATTCCATCATCAATCATTTGTTCAACTTTTTTCCATAGTGATGGAAACAAATTTTTATTATAAAAACCATCCACTCTAAAAAAGAGAATAAAACAATTTATATCTATTGTGTATCTTATAAGACTATCGATCATACATTTTCCATATACAAATTTATAAAGTCAGGCATGTACTTTGTTTTTAAACCCAATATATTAGCCACCTGGTTATAAGTTATTATATTAGAATTTTCGGCACTTAATAATATGCCAGCAACCAACTTACCATAATTATTAAAAGCTTTTTTTTCTTGTGGTACTGGTGGAATAAACTTTTTCTTAGTTTCTTTCATCAATTCATATTGTCTATTCCACTCATTTATTTTTTCTTCATAAAATTCAGCGTTGATATAATTTATATTTAAAAATTTTCTCAATATAACCTGTCTACTTACTTTAAAAACGCTCACAAGTTTGGTTACATATTTATCTATGTTCTTTATATTAAAATAACCTTTTGTTATTAAATTTATTTCTTTATAAAATTCATCTTTTGGTACTAAAAATTCACCAGCAAACTCATTACAAAATTTTTCTGTATGCAGATAATTATTTATAGTATCGTTATCTATCGTATTTTCTCTAAGCAAAATATGACAAAACTCATGCAACAAAGAAAATATTTTAGAATGGTAAGAACCAGAATCACCATCTTTATTATTTAAAACAATTATATAGGGCTCCATATCAACAATAGAAAAAGCTCTGGCATCATCTATCGGAAAAGTATGTCGTAATACTAAAACTCCTAAATTTTCTATTTTATCCTTCAATAAATCAAAAAGACCTTTGTTATACTTTAGTTTTTTTTGATGTTCAAATTCAAAATTTATTTTTTCTCTTATTTCTTTTGCTAGCAATTTAGGATCATCTTTTAATGTATACTTTCTAAATTTAAATTTGATATTATATCCAAGTTCATTACTAGCCTCTAATACAAATTCCTGTACCCTCCTTGTTCGCCTAATAACTAACATTGTCTCTGGAGAAATACTATAATTAGAAATTGATAATAATGTCCTAAAATCTTTTGGAACAAATTTGTCATCAACTGGCTTTTCAATAAAAAAAACAGACAGAGGTTTTCTATATAAATGAGCGAACTCTTTTAAAAGAGTAAAGCTAATTTCTATTTCTTTTTGAGAATCCTCTAAATTCTTTAAAAAACTATCATCTATATTATATTTTTGTCTACTTTTTGAGCTATTAAAATGTGCAATAACAATACCTTTGGACATACCCATACTCTGTCTAGCCCAAATTAATATTTTAGGTTGTATTTTTATAATGGTATTTTTAGGCATAATATATATTAATACTAAATACATAATACCCTATTTTGCCTTTTTTATCAAAAGACATCTATATATTGTGAATAATTTAGAAAACCAATTTTTCACTTTTAAAATTATTTTCTCCCCCAGAAAAATCAAAGAATATTTTTGAAAACATAAAATAATCTCTATCTATTATTTTTTTAAAAAACTTAGCACATAAAAAATTTATTTAAATAATCGTGAAAGTGTTTTAAATGGTTGATTATTATGAAGAACCAGCGAGTGTATATACCAGATTTGATCTTATATTATAAAAGACCTTTCTTTAATTTTTTCTTTATCTCCCAATTTTTATATATTCTATCTAAAGAATAATTTCTTTCACTACTCAGTTTTTCTTCTTTATTTAATTTTATTTTACCATTTTTATCTCTTAATATTTCCATCTTATATTCTTCTTTTTTATCTGGTGTTGCTCCTATTATCCATATAAATTCTTTTTTCTTTTGTATATATGCTGGAATATATTCTTCATTTTTTTTAGGCATAGTACCCATCCAGCTCTCTGTTACAACGATAATGGCTTCACAGCCTGTTTCTTCAACTGTTTCTGAAAGTTTTTCAAATATCAAATATTTTTTTGCTGGGTCATCTAACCCTAAAGTGATATGCATAGGTATACGGTCAGGAAAATATAAAAAGGCCATAGGTACTAAATAACCATCAGTATTAAATAAATGTTTGGCCATTTCTATATGATATGAAATATTATTAAAAGGAATATTTTTGTTTGATTTATCCATCAAAGACAAAAGATATTTTTGTTTATCACCGTATCTTTTTTGTGCTTCCTTTAGAGTTTTTGTATCTGGTCTGTTGATTATTTCTGAGATATCACCATATATCTCTCTTGTTTTATAATTTATTCTGGTAATACGTCCTTTCCTTATCTTATTATGTAAAGTAACCATTAAATCTTTTAGAGGGTCTATATATAAGTTATTTTCACAAATTAAAAAATTTGTATTTAATATTTCTTCATGACAAAGGTAAACTAAATTTGTAATAACACCTAAACAATATATGAGTACATCGATTATTTCTGCTTGTGGATATTCGTCAATTATCCATATTCTTTCTATTTCTATAATAGTTTGTTCCTCCAAATTTTTTTGGATTTTCAAAGTAGACTGTTTACAAAAATCTTTTGCTATTTTTTCAGTTGAAAAAGATGGGTCTAATTCCATTTCTAATAGATCTTGATCAAAATGATTTTTTAAACGTACTCTGGCAATACTTTTTTTCTTTAGGTCTCCTTCTTTGACTACATAGTTACGAGCTTTTATTAACCATTTTAATACATCATCATCTTGCATCTCAGTTTGTTTTTTTGAATACCAATCAAAAAACCCATCCGTGTGAGCAAGTTCTTTTTGTAATACAAAAGTTACATTGCGTAAATTTTGGATTAAATTATTTAATGCAGATGTAAAACGAAGAATGTCTTGGTAATCTTCCAAAATATTTTCAAATAACGAGAATGCCTGATTAAGTCTGTTATGTGTATCAGGCATTGGACATTTTAATTTTGTAGTTTCATCCATATTGAAATAATATATTCATATATCTAAAAATTGTTTGTATTTTTTTAATTACAATTCAAAGCCTTCCTCCAACCAGCACTCAAAGCGTCTTGCTCAGTACAAAACCACTTTTCACCTTTACTTTCATCAATCTTGGTTGCATTATAACTGACACAGCCAAGCACGTGATAAATCTTTTCACCTTTAGAGCTAATATTTCCTTTTATCACACAACTGGTCGGAGTATTAACTACAGGTGTAGGTGTTGGCTCTGGCTTAATTACTGAAACAATTGGTGCTACAACAGGAGCAGGAACCAGAACGGGTTTTTCTTCAATAGTGATTTTTGTTTCTGTTTGTACTGGTTGATTTGTTGTTTGTGTTGTTATTTCATCAGGACAAACACCATCAGCCCATAGACCAAGCTTTTGAGTTCTGGCTTGGTTTTCGTATTCTTTAAAATCTTTACTATAAATAAAAGGATAAGTCAGATAAGCATAGGCATAACCTTGTTTAACCATTTCAGCATTTACAAAGGTCTCATCTTCTAAATAAGCATAACGAAGTAGTCGGTCATATTTATCCTTGTCATCATTGGTTTCATCACTCTCTAGACGCACTATTTTGCCCTCTACGAGGTTTTTCATCTTGTTTGAGGCTTCTTTACCAAAGCATTGCATAGGCTTTCTAGGATCAACAGTTTCAGGCGTATCTATTCCAAGCAATCTAACAGATTCTTCCTTTCCATTATACATGATTTTGAACGTATCTCCATCTACTACTCTGGTAACTTTATAAGTTTCACTGGTAGTAATCTCTGTTTGCTCTGTTGTATTTGCAACAACCATGATGGGTGTTTCTGTAAATGTTTCTTTGTTATTATTAATTACGTCCTTACTATTTAGAGTAGGCTTTTTGCTATTTTCAGGCACTTCACAACTAGCCCCAATAAGAACTATAAAACAGGCTAAAATCATTATTTTTTTCATATAGTATAAAAAAATTAATACCTCCTTCTTTTTTTGATCCTAATAAAATCTTTCATAATAATTCCAACTATTTTATAAGAGATAGGGTAAAAGACTGCATAAGATAACAATACAATTATATCTTTGTCAATACTAAAAAAAATATTTATACCATAAAGTCTATACAATATTAGAATCAATATTGACCACAAACCATTATATATTATGTGGTATAGAGAACTCCAGATTTTTTTATAATGTATGTACATAATTTATTTAAGAATCTATAATATTTTTTACAAAATCCATTATATTGGCATAACCTTTACTCTTCGTACAATCATTTATATTATTTTCTAAATTTATATAAATACCTATATCTGCCATACTCTCTTCTTTTTTTATTCCAATGTATTTTTCTAGGTCTGGGTTGAGTCTTAAAGTATCGTGAATTATCCCATCATTGTTAAGTTTTTCAATACTTTCATTTAATATTTTATGTGAGATACCTTTTGAACATTTATCATCATCTCCATCATACATACACCATACTTTTATTTTAAATTTATTTAGTAACCGTGCGAATTTGTACATGTGATATTTACCTACAGTATCAATTATAGATATTTTTACTGTTTTTTTATTGTCATAAAAAGGTCCTTTTTGATTATTAAATAAAAAAGAAAAGAATGCTTTTTCAGTTGGACCTTCAACTAATATAACTTTTTCAGACAAAAATGAGTTTGCTCTTAGTGGATCAATCCATAATAAATATCTTATATGATCTGTTTTTTCAATTTCTTTAATTTCTTTTATTAATTCTTCACCAGATACTTTCTCACTCTTACATTCATTTTTAGCAGATACAATTAAATTTGCGTTGTCAAAACATATCTCATCTATAGTTTTATCATCTATTTGTGCAACATTTGAAACTAAATCTTCCAAGTAGACTCTTTTTATTTGGGAATATGTTTGTATATTATTAATAAAATAAGGCGAATGAGACGTAATTATAACTTGAGAATTTGGTAATTTAGATATTTCTTCCAATTTGTTTCTAAAATATGTTTGATGATTTGGATGTAAAAAAATCTCTGGTTCTTCTATTATATAGAAGGTACAATCATTTTTTGTTTGTTTATCATTAGTTTTACTTTCATTGCTATCTAATTCTGCTAGGTTAGCTATGAGAGAAAACATCAAAGACCTTTGGAAACCATCACCTTGGGATGATAGGGGAAGTTTGTCATCTAAACCGTCTATTTCTGCGTGGGGTCTAAAACAAGATTTTACTAAATCATCTATCTGTGGTGGAACAAGATCAAATCCTATACCTACCTTTCCATAATCTAACATTTTTGAGGATATATCATCTTTTAATTTTTGTATGGCACTGTTTTCTCCTTTGCTAATGAAGGTAGATAAATCATTTATTGCATCAGATATTTTATTGTAATGACTGTTTTTTTCATCTTCAATTTTAATACGAGCTATAATATTTTTTGTTACTAATTGATTAAGAGAGGAATTTGCAGTGAACTTAAGTTCTTCGCTTAATGGTTTTACAGATGGTATATATATAATATCTCCGAAGCTATATTTTGCGAATGTCTTCCATCCGAGGAGTTGTGTGTCTTTTATTGAATTTTCTGTGTCTCCAGTATAACCATAATAATTACTTGTAATTCCTTTCTCGGATAATTTATTTTTTTGTACTGTAGCTCTAACTTTGAATTTATTATTAACTAAATATTCTGATGGGTGGTTAAAATTTTCGCCACTTTGCAATAAAAATTCCACCTCTACATAAGGATCATCTTGAATTGAATTATTCACGTCATTTAAAGTTATTTTTTCTTTTCCCAAGAAAAATAAAATTGAAAAAAGTATGTTACTTTTACCACTATTATTTTCACCAACAAAAACGGTATAATCAGATAAATCTATATTTTCATCTATATATGATTTTATACCATGTATTTTGATATTAGAAATTTTCATATTAGAAACTTATTTTTAGAATGATTTTAATTAAATAGCTCATCAATTTTTTGTTGTATGTCATCTATATCATTATTTTCGTCTTTTAAAAAATTATCTGCATAATCTTCAGCTTTCTGCACTTCATAATTTTTTTTCGCTAATTCTTCAGTATCAATATCGAATAACTTTTCTGTTGCTGACAAGTTTTTTATGCCAAATTGTTCATTAAAGGCTAATGCTTCAGAATATATTGTTGATATTTCTTCTTCCATTTTTTCTTCGGTTATTGATGATGTCATATAGCCTGATCGTTCAACTTCATTTATTTTATCCTCCCAATACCATTCAAGGGCATTTTTAACAGTATACTCGTTTTCTTTATTATTGATATAAGATATATATTCTTGTGAATATATTGTAAATAAATTGATTATCTCTTCAAAGTCTTCTTCCGCACCTGATGATTCAAATAACTGAGATATTATTTGATCCCAATTTTGTAGTACGTATTCTTTTGCTAATTTAGATTTAACTAAATCTTTGAGAATATTTATCCAAACATCTGTTTTATATCCTATTTTGGATATATCAAGTTTTTTAAGATTCCTTAAAATATCTTCTTCACTGTTTTCTAATCCAAATATCTTACAATATACATTAAGTATAAGTAATTCTTTGGAGGTATTTTCAGCAGTCTCTAAAATATTTTCTTTATTTCTAAAAATTTCTTGATATGTTTTTAAATTTTCTTCAGTAAGAAATGTAACAGGAAAGGATAATATTTTATTAAATTGTTCTACATATATAGCTGATTCTAAAATCCTTTTTTTCTCAGTATTATCTGTTTGAAGGTAATTAATTAAGAAATCTTCTATAGAATGATTAAAAAAATTATAATAGATAGTATCTTCCTTTGCTCTGTAAGATTTTATGAAACTACCTAGCAGTTCTTTTATTTTTAAGTTAAATATATTATGTTTCCTTTTAAAACCACCAGTATTAATTTCATAATTTAATCTTGCCTCAAATGCTTTATCATATTGTTCATTATTTGTACTACCGATATTGTTACTAAGACTAAATAGTGTAGAGACCATAAATTTTGCATAGTCATCTAGTTGAGTTTCGTAGGGGTGTTTCCAAATTTCTGAAGGATTATTAAGATTATATAATATAAATTCCATATAGTCTTTGCCTTCTTTTTCTAAGTTTTTAACGCGTTCTTTGTCAGTGATGAACTCAATTAGTCTCGGATTGAAATTTGTATGTTTTATTATTTTCCAATAATTTTTATTTTCAACTATTTTGCTAAGATACTTTTTATTTATACCAGAAAAAAACATATGATTATAAAGAATCATGGCTTTTTCCCAATCTCCATAATCTGATATATTTACTTCATGTTTTGATAGATTTATTTCTGGATTATCTAGATTTGGAAATTCTTGAGTAGCTTGGTTTATAATTGTAGTTCTACTCGTAAGTATCATTCTTTTTGTTGGGTCTCCTTTTATTCTTTTGATAAAATTTATCAATGATTTATCGCTATTCTTTGAATTAATAATTTGAATGTAGTTAGATCCTAGAAAATCATCAAAATAAAATATTTGTTTTTTTCTTGGTTTCCAGAGGTCTTCTGCTTCTGATATTTTTTCTTTTATATCCACTACTTGATAAGAATGCTTCAAAAAATTGTATATTAGCATATGCGCCATAGTACTTTTACCTATACCTGGGGAACCTATAATGATAAGAAATTTTTCTTTATTTAGTATTTCTGTTGCTTCTGAAAATCTATTATTTTTTACGTATAGTTGTATTTTTTTCTTTATGTTTTCTTTGGTAAATTCAGATCTTCCAGATATCCCGTTATTAATAACTTTTTGTAGTATGTTAGTACTAGATAACCATAGCTTAAAGTGTGATTCTTCAATTTCTGGATATTTATTGAGTAAGTTATTTAGGTTATTACCATCTATAATATCTCCTGTATTTCTTACATATGGTTTCAATTCTTCTACTATTTTTTCTTTATTTTTTGGTGTTAATTTTAAACTTGTAGTTATTATGTATCTTTTAGGTTTTAGTTTTTTGACTTTTGGTAGTTCTTCTTTAACAAGTTTACTCAATAATTTTTTATATCCAGAACCTAAATAATGCTTAGCCTGTACTATAATTTCATTTTTATGTTTTATCGTGGCATATCTTAAATCAATTCCATTATCTCTGCCAGATTTGAATGATTCTAACTCTAATTTTAACTTTAATTGGAGTAAATCTCTAGATAGATCCTCGAAGTCCTTGTCATTTAACATTTCAAAATTATAATTTGGCATATAAATATTGGTTTAAAGGCCTCTATTTTGCTCTGGGAGAGCTTTTTAATTAGGTTTTGTAATAATATTCAACTAACTTTTTCAATTTAAATAAATGGACTATTTTGAAGTCTGTTTTATTATTAATTTATATTTATATTACTTCTAATCTTTATCTTTGACAAGTCATTCTATAAACAAAAAAACACTCATGCAAAGGAGGGGTAGCAAAGTGTTTTTTTGACTGTTTTTGACAGTATGGTCATTATAACAAAATTATTTTTTGGTGTCACCTCTCAAATACAACCACCCTACTATAGCTAATCCATCCACTATTACTATTTTTACCAGGGCTTTGAAATATTCAAGAATAGCACTCAAATTAGATAATTCTGGTATATTTGACCAATCTTCTGTAAGTATATTCTCCCATCTAACAGCACGCCAATAAAAATAAAAGTTTAGTCCAACTATGAGCAAAATAAACAACCATAATATACATTTTTTTACTTTACTATTTTTTGTTTGTTCCATATATGAAAATTATTTAAACCAACCTGAAAAGAAATTTTTTATCTTGTAGAATACTTTAACTATAAAATTGTGTTTTTGAGCAGGTTCTTCTATTTGTTGTGGTGTATCTGATTGTTTGGTATCTTCCTGAATAACACTTTTTTGTTGTCCACTTTCTATTTTTATGCTAGTTGAGACATTTTTAATTTGGTTCAAATTAGTATTTTTTATCTCGCTAGTTTCTTGTTCTATAATAACAGGTTCATTTACAGTATCGACAGTTTGTTTTTCTTGTTTATCTTCATAAGTTATAACCTCTTCTTGTGATATTTCAGAAATATTTTCAACTGGTTTATTATAATTTTGAGATGGTATTGTAGGTATTTCTGAAGAGTTTGTGACAGGTAATTCTGTAACATCTTTACTTTCAGTTATGTCTGGTGTGGTACTGTTACTATTATTAGTTACTGGTGTACTTGGATTAACAAAAAGTGTCATATTCCAACCCCAATACTCATCAAATATTTCTGTATCATAAAAAGTTGAAAACCAATCAGAATCAATTAAGAAGTTTATTTCATTTATTTGTGATTTATTTTCAATGGATAGTGGAATAGAGCGTGTACCTTGGGTTATTCCTTTTTCTCCTTGGGGTCTTTCTCCTTTTATTGCGTGACTAACTATCTTATAACTTATATCTCCAAAATTATTATCAACAGTTATATTTACATCTTTGGTAAAAGTTATTTTTTTACCAGCCAAATCTGGCACGTGTCCAGGCCAACCATATTTGATGCATATACCCCCACTCAGACAAATTCCCTTGTCTTGTCCAAAGTATACAACTACACCCTTTTCTATTTTTATATTTTGACCATGGTATAAATTTAAATCTGATTTGACTACATATGGATTATTGACAGTACTCAAGTCTATATCACCTGTATTTGGTATTTCGATACCAGATATTTTAAAAACAGGATCTGTGTTGTTGTTATCTGCCAGAGCAGGCATTGTAAAAAATAAGCAAAGTGAAACTAAAATGAATATTTTATATGTCAAATTTACTTTTTTCATATTGTTTTAATTAAGATTTATTACTTTTGTTTATATCTCTGGTAAAATATATAATACCCGCACCAATAAATATAAAAATCAAGTCGGCAGGTATTCTATGTGATATCCCCATTTTAAAACTAATACTACTTGGCCAAAAATTATATTTATCGCATACGCTCAATTCTTCATAGACATCAGCACTTTTCACATAGTTGTCATTTCCTGTTGCTAATGAGTTGATAGCATTTATATCAATTTTTTTATGGCTTACTTTTATCCATTTTTTACAACTTGTATTTATTTGATAATGGTTGAGAGTAAAAGAAAATATAAGAAAGACAAATACACAAAATTGTATTACTTTTGAGGATATTTTTATTTTCATAGATTACTTTAAATTTTTTATAACAAAAAAAGGGATGGTCTAGAGGCTTACCCACAACAGACTCCCCCGAAAGGTTATCCGATTGCGGACTCAGACCACCCCTTTCATCCCGCAATTGGGAAAAAAGTAGTAGTTAACCTTTCGTAAAAATATGTTGTGGGTAAGCTCTACTATTATATGAAAAATCGATAACAAAAGCAATAGGGTTGATGGGGGGAGTGTTTGATTTGGGGCTCCTAGAGCTATAAAGGTTCTATCCTTTGGGTTATTTCTGCCTTTTTTTGTTAATTTTTAGTACTCACAAGCTACCACTACAAAATAACCTTCCTACGAGCAGGGCGGGTCATTCCCTGATTGTGCACGTCCTCGCTTTGTATTTTTGTTAAAAAATTGCTACTATAATTATGTTATTCATTAAGTTTAGTTTGTATGTCTGTCTTTGAAGAAAATGAAGATAAAGTATTAACTTTGATAGGTGAAAGATATTCTTTACAGCCAAATATTTTTGATTGGGTAAAAATGGATTATCCTGGTAGCAATATAACCAAAAAAGAACAGGTTAACTTACCAAAAT
Organism: Patescibacteria group bacterium; assembly: GCA_028687045.1. GTDB lineage: Bacteria > Patescibacteriota > Patescibacteriia > Magasanikbacterales > UBA922 > UBA1557. The sequence goes on along the minus strand of JAQUAW010000034.1, from coordinate 3,064 downwards.
CAGCTAAACTGGAAAACATTATTTGTATTGACCAAAAAGATGTTAAAGAAATTGGTTTATCTGGATCAACTTTCTCTATAGCATTTGAATCTTTAAAAAATAAAGGTTACTTTATTGGAATAGAGTCACACCAGGGAGATGAACCTTTTAAAATTTATACTGATAGAAATGGACACTCAAGTCGAGATGTTGAGTTTGATATTAAAGAATTTTGGGGTGACTATAGGATTGAAGTTGTTAATTTGTTTTTAACTAAATACAATACGTACAAATTAGAAAAACAGGGAAAAAGTATCAGTAACAAAATCAAAATACACTTTTCTAAAGATAGGGGCTTTTATCATGAAAATTTTCCCCAAAGTTATGCCATTCGAGGGAAAAGAGCTTCTTTGATAATTTTAATGCAAGATTTTAAACCTTTAGCAATTAACAAAAAAACCAGTGCTTCATTGGGCTACAAAAACGAAAAAGATATCTATAAATATATAGAAAAAATAAATGATAAATTTAAAGAGGACGTTGGTTTCAACAAATATGATATTATCCTAAAAGTTGAAACTGGTGGATATAAACTCAATAATGAAGATTTTGATATAGTATTTGATTAGATAAAACAATACTGTTTTTTGTGGGTCTTAATAAAATTTAGCAAAAGGGCTTAATATAGCTCTTTTTTGTTATATAAAAAGCAAGGTAAGCCCCGTATAAAACAGCTATAAATATGTTATACAATATAAATGTTCCCAAAAAAGAACAAAATTCCCTATCTGATTAGGGTGAGTTTATACTCTAGCGAATCAGAAGCACACATATACCATACTTCAACCTATACCGAATACTTATATTTTTTTCTCAGGACTTGTTTTTAACCTGGGGGGAAGATAAGGCATTCGGGCAGGAGAAGGAGGGCATGTAGCTGTCCCGAGGGGGGGTACCTATACTAATTAATCTAAATATAAACAATATGCCACAACGCAATTGGGAAACCACACGTTTCAAAAAGACTGTAGCTATTACGAAAGAAGATTACGAATATCTTGTTTCAACTAAAATAAAAAAAACCATAGCAGGTCGTTTAGAATCAATTATTAACTATTTTCGTCAGAATCATCCTGAAGAAGAATCTAACAAAGAATAAACATATGGAAAAAACAAAAAGCCCCCTAAAAAGCATAAGAGAGAAATGCCTAGATTGTATGGGTGGACAACCAAAAGAGGTTAGAGTATGCGAAAGTATAGACTGTGCTCTATATCCTTACAAATTTGGCAAAAATCCCAACCGAAAAGGCATAGGTGGTAAGTTTACTCATCTGGGCAAAGATAATTCAGAAAACGTGAAGTGAGTCGGTGAAAATTAGCAAATAATCGACGTTATAAAGTAGTTAGTCTTTAAATTTAATCCAAAAAATGTTAAAGTGACAATATGTCCAAAATGGCAAAGCCATTTTCTATATTGTCCTTTACAATTTACTAATATGAAAACTGGTTTTATTCAAACACAAATTCTAAAGATAGGTGAAGTTGCAGTTATTCTAAGAATTTCAAAACCCACTATATATAGAATGGTTGAATCAGGTAGAATTCCAGCTTATAAAATTGGAGGATCCTTGCGATTCAAATTAGCTGAAATTTCGACATACCTTGAAAAATGTAAAATAAAACCAGCAAATTAAACAATATGAGCACAACAAAAAGAAAAAATACTTGGTATGTAGACTTTAGATTCGACAGAAAACGCTACAGAAAAAGAAGTCCCTTAAACACCAAAGCAGGTGCGGAATTGTATGAATCTACACTCCGTCAAACACTAGCCCGTGGAGAATCTATCGAAATTGAAGAAAAACAAAAAGAAAAAATACCAACTTTGTCAGAGTTTTATCCAACATGGATGAACTCATATGTAAAGAGTAATAATAAACCATCTACTCAAGAAAGCAAAAAAAGTATATTTAACTATAATATACTACCATGTTTCAGTAAAAAAAAGTTAGACGAAATCACGACAAAAGATATAGAAGATTATAAAGCCATGAAAATCAAATTTGGTCTTAAAAATAAAACAATTAATAATCATATTTCATGTCTTGGTACCTGTCTAAAAACTGCTGTCGACTGGGACATAATGGAATATATGCCTAAGATAAAGTTACTCAAAATACCCGCTCCATTGACTGTTTATCTAACAGAAGAAGAATGTGTTAAATTGTTGGAAACTGCAGATGGTATATATCACGATATGATTCAAGTGGCATTATGCACTGGCGTTAGGCTTGGTGAATTGGTAGCACTCAAATGGTCAGATGTAGATTTTTCCTCCAAAACTCTAAATGTCCAGAGATCAATTACAGTCGGAATAGAAGGTACCCCAAAAAGCAACAAGGGTAGAAAAATACCGATTATAAAACCACTGGTGGAATTATTATCAAAATTAAATTCTCAAAAAAACAGTGAGTATATCTTCACCAGAAAAGACGGTATACCCATGTCACAAAGTCAAAGTGAAAAAGTATTGAAAAAAATAGTACAGCAAGCAAACATAACAAAAATCTCCTGGCACGGATTAAGGCACACAGTGGCTTCTCAAATGGCAAATACCAGAGGAGTTAATATTCAAGAAGTCCAAAAATTTCTTGGACATGCTGACTTGAAAACAACCATGCGTTATGTACATACCTCTCAAGATAGTTTAGTAAGTGCTATGGACGTATTTCACAAGAATTCAAAAATTTGGACACAAGGTGGTCACAAGGATGATTACTCATTCTCTAAAATACATGAACTAGCTGTCTCAATTACTCAATAAAATAGCTTAACAAAAACAAAAACAGAGTGTAAACTCTGTTCCTAGTCCTGGTACGCGCCAAGGGATTCGAACCCCTGACCCCCTCGGTGTAAACGAGATGCTCTAACCAACTGAGCTAGGCGCGCATTTTTCTTCCTCAAATAACGAGTAAATTATAGAGGAAAAGGAAAAATATGTCAACTCTATTATCAACAAGAAATCGCAAGACATAAAAACACGTAACACGAGGCAAAATACCCACCACTTTTAACGATTTGTTAC
>JAQUAW010000033.1 GCA_028687045.1 Patescibacteria group bacterium | reverse complement strand
AATTCCAATATTGTAATTTGATATTTATTATTTGTTTGTATCTTGTTTCTTGTTACTTAATCTAAAAATCTTTTGAGGTATTTTCCCGTCGAACTCATCGTAGACTTTCTCGCAACTTCTTCTGGGGTTCCAACAGCGACGACTTCTCCACCTTTGTCACCACCTTCTGGACCCAAATCAATTATCCAGTCTGCACATTTGATCACATCGAGATTGTGCTCGATGACCATGACAGTATTTCCTTTGGAAACAAGATTTTGTAACACACCAATCAATTTCTTCACATCTTCATAATGCAAACCAGTAGTTGGTTCATCAAGTAGATAAAGTGTTTTGGTAGTATTACGTTTAGCAAGTTCTTTGGAAAGTTTTATTCTTTGGGCTTCACCACCTGACAAAGTTGTTGCCGATTGTCCAAGTCGCAAATAATCCAAACCAACATTATTCAACATCTTTAGTTTATCATAAATCTGAGGAATGTCGACAAAAAATTCTTCTGATTCTTCAATAGTCATATTCAATACTTCCGCGATATTCTTATTTTTGTAATGCACTTCCAAAGTTTCTTGATTGAATCTCTTACCTTTACAAACTTCACAATCAATTTCTACACTTGGCAAAAAGTGCATTTCAATAGTCAGTTTTCCTTTTCCTTCACAATTTTCACAACGTCCACCAGGACGATTGAAACTAAATCTGCCAACTTTGTAACCACGCACACGAGCTTCGACAGTACTAGCAAAAATTTCTCTGATTGGTCCCCAAGTTCCAGTATAAGTAGCAGGATTACTGCGAGGAGTACGACCGATTGGTTTTTGATCTATTTTAATTATTTTATCAATATATTCTGTGTTCAAAATTTCTTTGTGATTGCCAATTCTTTTGTTTACATGATTAAGTCTGTTGGCAATACCACGATAAAGAATTTTGTGCATGAGAGTTGATTTGCCCGAACCAGAGACACCAGTCAAACAAATAAATCTACGCAAAGGAATTTCTACATTGATATTTTTCAAATTATTTTCAGTAGCACCTTTGATTTTTATTTTTGGAGTACTACTATCTACTTTTCTTCTGTCTTGTGGTACTTCAATTTTTTCTTCTCCACGCAAATATTTTCCAGTCAAAGAATCTTCCGCTTTACCATAAACTTTACAACCAAAATTATTATCATTTGTAATTTGTAATTTTTTATTTGTATCTTTTTTCAAAAGATTTTCTAAGGTACCAGAATATACAACCTCTCCTCCATGCACACCAGCTTTGGGACCAATATCCACAATCCAATCACTAATCAGAATAGTATCTTCATCATGCTCGACCACAATAATAGTGTTACCCTTGTCACAAAGTTCACGCAAAGTAGAAACAAGTCTATCATTATCTTTTTGGTGCAAACCAATTGTCGGTTCGTCAAGTACATAGAGCGCCCCGACCAATTGTTGTCCAACTTGTGAAGCAAGTCTAATACGTTGAGCTTCCCCGCCCGACAAAGTGCCAGCCATACGATTTAAGGTAATATAATGCAAACCAACATTATTCAAAAAAGACAAACGATTATTGATTTCATTAAGTGCAGCCGAAGCAATCGCCAATTTATTTGGAGATAATGTCTCGATCAAACTTTCAAAAAATATTTTAGCTTCACCAATAGTTTGAGAAACTACTTCCCAAATATTTTTCTCGCCAATTTTGACACTAAGTGCATTTTCGTTGAGACGTTTTCCCTCACATTTTGGACAGACATCTTCACTAAAAAGTTCTTTAGTACCAAGTCCCGTACAATAACTACAATAACCATAAGGACTGTTGAAAGAAAAAAGACGTGGTTCAATTTCAGGAAAACTAAAACCATCTTTTGGACAAGAATATTCGGTACTATATACTTCTTCTACGTCTTTCTCATAAATAATTCCACATAGACCGTCAGACAAATCTATAGCACTTTCTACAGCTTCACCCAATCTTTGTTTTACATCTGATAATTTTTTTGGATCTACAGTTATTTTGTCTACCACGATCTCAATTGTATGTTTTTTATTTTTTGATAAAACAATTCTATCTTTCAAAGAATACATTTTACCATCCACGCGCACTTCAAGAAAACCTGAATTATACATATCATAAAGCATCTGGTAATATTCCCCTTTTCTACCACGAACTACTGGTGACAAAATTATAATTTCTGATTCTTTTTTATTTTTTTTCAAAGTCGCAAAAATACGAAAATTAATTTCATCAGCTGTCATCTTTTCAATCTTAGTTCCACAAACCGGACAATATGGTTCACCAATACGTGCATAAAGTGCACGCAAATAATCATAAATTTCTGTGATAGTTGCAACGGTTGATCTTGGATTAGCACTATGAGCTCTTTGATCAATAGAAATGGCTGGACTTAGACCATCTATTTCATCAACATCTGGTTTTTGCATGCCACCAAGAAATTGTCGGGCATAAGCTGACAAACTCTCGACATACCTGCGTTGTCCTTCAGCAAAAATAGTATCAAAAGCAAGACTAGACTTACCAGAACCTGACAGTCCTGTGAAAACTATCATTTTGTTTCTTGGTAACTCAAGGTCAATATTTTTTAGATTGTGTTCGCGAGCACCGCGGATTATTATTTTTTCTTGCATATGTTATAAAGGCTTAAAAGGCTTGAAAGGCTCAAAAGGCCTAAAAGGCTTTTGTTTTGTCTAAAAGCCTTTCTAGCCTTTCCGGCTTTTTAGGCCTTTCAAGCATTTGTTCCAAACTACAAAAAGCCCTAAAATAAGGGTTGAATGTTTATATTTAAATGAATAAAGAACTATGCTAATCATACCATTATAGTAGTTTTTGTCAATGTCAAATAAAAACAAGCTTTTCGCTTGTTTTTGTTTGTGTCAAGGGGGAGATTTGAACTCCCGACCTTAGGGTTATGAATCCTACGCTCTCACCAGCTGAGCTACCCTGACTTATATAATTTGTAAATTGTCAAAAGTTAATTCTAATTTTTGACTTGTAGCCTCAAGGGGGATCGAACCCCTATTGCTAGGATGAGAACCTAGCGTCCTAGCCATTAGACGATGAGGCCATAGATATCGTGACTAGACACTAGACGATGAGTCTTAAAAAATCTCAAAGCCCAAATAATATACTACAAAATCTCTATTTTGTCAAAAAAATCCGGGATAAACCGGATTTTTTATTATTTAAATATTTGTTTTAAAACTATTGTATAGATTGATAATATTGTTTCAATTCTTTTGATCTCTTTTCAAATTGTTCACCAAGATTAATCAATACACTTGATAAATTACCTTTTGTATCCTTTACATTTACTTTTATATACATCTTTGAAAGATCTTTAACACTTGCAAAACTTAAATTGTAATCAAACAATACAGACTTTGTATCTTTTAAAAATACTCCTTTGTTACCCAAAACTTCATAATCTAAAAACATATTATATTGAGTACCAGAAGGAAATCCATAATAATTATGCACCAAAATTTCATAATTATAAGGTACTGATTTCAATACTTGAAATCTAGTAGGAATACTCGAGTAAAGTAAATTACTATCTAATGATTTGTAGGCTTCATACGATTTCAAATAATTATCTTTATCATTCACTAAAATACTAAAAGCAAAATAATTTCTTTCTAGACCATTATTGTAACAAGTCAAATTACCTGATTTTTCATCATAAATAAAACAATTTGAATCAACTCTACCAAATATAACTTCTGGTGAAATTTTATCTGCTTGTTTTAAAGTATTATTAGGAACATAATGTAAATGTTGTCCTGATGATAAATCGTAATAACCACCTTCTTCTGTATAATAAAAAAGAAGATCTAACATTGCAAAATGATTTGGTTGTAACATTTCAATACAACTCTTACCAAATTCAGGTTCACAACCAATATAAAGTCCAACACCTGCCTCTACAGACTTAGGATATGCTGTAAAAAAACTAACTACCAAAACTACTGATAAAATACTATACTTAACAATATTTTTCATAAAAATAAATTAATCTCTATAAAATAGAGTTACTAATTAAAAACGTGCTAGTATAGCACGTTTGATGTCTTTTGTCAATATTAATAGTCAAAAGTCAATTGTTAATTACCTACTTGGTGGAATATGATAATACTGCATCATGAATTGTGTTATTTTAGAAAAAGTACGTGCAGCTGTTGTGGAAGCAAATTTCAATCTTGGTTTACCAAACTTAACCAATATTACAAATTTTGGATCATCCACTGGACCAAAACCAATAAATGTATGATTAACATCTGAGGTATAACCACCCTTACCTGCAATCTGAGCAGTACCAGTTTTACCAGCCACATAATAGCCAGGTACTTTTGCCAGACTACCTTCTCCGTCGTCTATCACTCTTACCAGCATTCCTGACAACAAACTTGCATTTCTTTTATCTAATATAGTTTTTATTTCTCTTGGTTTTGTAATTTCTTCTTTACCATCTGAATAGACAATTTTGTCGACAATATAAGGACGCATAAGTTTTCCACCATTGGCAATAACAGCAAAAGCATTCACAAGTTGCAAAGGTGTCGCTGTAAGACCTTGTCCAAAAGAAGCTGTAGAAATATAACAATCTACTTTATTACTTTTATTAAGATAAAGAGAATCAATAGTACCCGAAGATTCAGTATCTAACTCAATACCAGTTTTTACTCCAAATCCATAAGCATTTACATAATCTTGAAATTTTTCTTTACCCAATTTATTAGCTACAAAAACCATACCTGTATTGATAGAATTTACCAATATTCCTGTCATAGTTTGCAAACCATAAGCTTTCAAATCAGCATTATAAATAGATTTTTGACAATTTGCATCCACTTGCCCAGAATCTACAAAAGTAGTATCTGGTGTTACAACTCCTTCGTTTAAAGCAGCCGACATAATAATTGGTTTGAACACAGAGCCAGGTTCATACGGAGTAAATATTGTTTGATTATTATAAGCCTCTGCACTTTCTACTTCATTATATTTATTGAGATCAAATGTTGGACTAGAACACATAGTTTTTATAGCACCAGTCTTTGGATCAATTATAATCAAAGCTGCTGTTTCGGCTTCATACCTTTGTCTTTCTTCTTCCAAAATTCGACAAGCTTCAAATTGCAAAGTTCTATCAATTGTCAAAAATAAATCCACACCATCTTCAGCAAGTTTTAGTGACCTACCAGCCAAAGGGATCCAACTTCCTTGAGCAGTCTTAGAACCTTCTAAAAAACCACCATTACCCGCTAAGGAATCTTGCCAATAACCTTCCAAACCATAACGTCCAACATCTTTACCATCTTGATCTTTGCCCAAAAAACCCACAATTTGTGCAGCCAAAGAAGCTTCTGGATAATAACGTTGAGGAAAACTACTAAAAGCAATTCCTGGTAAATTCAGTTCCTTTAATTTTTCGATAGTTTCTTCCTCTACCTTTTTTTCCAAAGGTTCATACGGATCATCTATCTTCTGCAATTGTGACAAAACTTTGGCTTTCCTTTCATCATCATAATTAAAAATTTTTGCCAATTTTTCCAAAATATCTTCGGCCGTTTCATTATCTTTTATTTGTCGATTATCCGAATAAACAGTATACAAATCACGATTTATTGCTAGAGGAAAAGTTTCTTGTTCATTCTCTGACTTCAAAAAAATCTCTCCACGTTTTGGGAAAAGACTTTCATACATATCTTGAGAACCAGAAGCTAAAGCAGTATAAAAACCATGTTGCAAAATCATCAGTGTAAAAAGTCTCATAGCAATCACCAAAAAAGCTACCAAACAAACAAAAACAGCAACCTTAAAACGAAGGTCAGACGATTCTGGTTTTTCTTTCCTTCTTGGTTGTGGTTGATAATTTACACGCACAAAATTAAATATACTAATATACGAATATTACTAATTATACAAATAATACTAATTCGTAATATTCGTAATATTAGTATTATTAGTATTATTGGTATGTTAAACTTTATATCTGCTTGTGCTTCAACATTCTCTTTTCAGCGACATCTGCACCAATAATACCTTCTTTCAAAAGATTCTTGATAGAATTTTCCATACTTTGCATACCATTTTTTACACCAGTTTGGATAGCACTATAGATTTGAGCGACATTACTTTCTTTTATCATATTGGCTACAGCTGGACTATTTACCAAAATTTCTCTAGCAGCCACACGAGTTCCTTCCAATGTTGGCAAAAGTTGTTGAGTCACAACAACACGCAAAACTGACGCCAACTGAATCATAATTTGTTTTTGCTGTGGACCATCAAAAACATCAATAATACGTTCAATAGCTTCAGCTGCCGAAGAAGCATGCAAAGTTGACAAAACCAAGTGCCCAGTTTCAGCAGCAGTAAGCGCAATTGAAATGGTTTCCAAATCACGCATTTCCCCTATCAATATTACGTTTGGATCTTGACGCAAAACATGTTTCAAAGCTTCCGAAAAAGATTTTGTATCTATCCCTACTTCACGTTGTTCAATCAGACTTTTGTCTTCTTTAAAAACAAATTCAATTGGATCTTCGATAGTAATAATATGTGATTTACGATTTTTATTTATTTCATTTATCATGGTTGCCAATGTCGTAGATTTACCATGCCCAGTTGGTCCAACTATCAAAATAAGACCATCCATATAATTGGTTGCCTCTAGTAATTGTGGTTCAAAACGCAAATCTTGTGGTGTCGGGATATCTTTTGGTATCACACGAGCTGCCAAACCAATAGTACCATTTTGTCTATGCAAATTTACACGAAAACGTGTTTCAGCTATTTCCAAACCAAAATCTAATTCCAAATTTTCTTCAAAAGCTTTTTTTCTATCAGTATCTAGAAGTGTATATATTGCTTTTTCCAATTCTTCTGAGAAGATTGGCTCATCCTCTATATTTTTCAAATTACCATCAATTCTCAAAACTGGTTTATCTCCACCAACCAAGTGCAAATCTGAAGCACCAGCTTTCATAGCTTCTTCAAAATAGTTTTTTATGGGTTGCATAATTTAAATGCTTAATTAATTTATTATGGATACGAAATACGAAAGATACGAAATTACGAAAACTTTTGTAAAAAATTTTTTTTAATATTCATTTAAAATTCTATTAGACTTTACTCCATCAAATGTAAATGAAGCTATTATCGCTAATTTCAGATTTAAGGCACTCAAATATTCTTTTACTTGATCTATATTATTTATAACATGAATATTTCCTCTTTTTAACTCCAACACTATTTTATCTTCGATAAGAAAATCCAAATAATATTTTCCTACAACATTATTATCAAACTTCACAGGTATATAAAATTGTTCTTGAAATTCTAGACCTCTTTTTTTCAAAGCCAAACTTACAGCTTTTTGATAATATTTTTCTCTGTGACCTCCACCCATTTGTCGAAAAACCTCAAACAATGCCCCGTTTATTGTATAACTCAACTCTGGATATAAAATATCTTTTCTTTTCAATTTCCCCCCTCCTTGATTCATATACAAATAATTTAATTATGTTTTTCGTACTTTCGTAATTTTCGTATTTCGTATCCTATTTAAGATAATTTTACCACAAATACCATCTCTTGACAAAAGTCCAATTTTATGCTATAGTATGCTGTTTTAAAGAAAGCTCAAAAAACGCTTAAAAAAGACGTTTTTTATCTAATTTTACTTATATGCGTATAGCAATGATCGGACAAAAGGGCATACCTGCAATCTATGGTGGCGTGGAAAGACACGTTCATGATCTTGCTATTCATCTAGCCAAAAATCATGAGGTCTACGTTTATAGTAGAAAATGGTACTCAAATAGCCAAGACAAAAAATTTGAAGGTGTAAATATAATTCATACACCTACCATACATACCAAACATTTGGATGCTATTATAAACACCTTCACTTCTACTATTCATGCCTTATTCCAAAAATACGATATTATTCACTATCATGGTGTGGGTCCATCTTTGTTATCTTGGATTCCACGTGTTTTTGCACCAAAAACCAAAGTAGTAACTACTTTTCATTCCATTGACAGATACCACCAAAAATGGAACTTCTTTGCTAAAGTAATATTAAGATTAGGTGAAAAAACTGCTTGTACTTTTGCGCACAAAACTATTGCTGTATCAGAAAGTATCAAACAATATTGTCTAAATGAATTCAACAAAAATATTACCTATATTCCAAATGGTGTCAATGAAAAAACCACAGAAATATTTGCAAATAAGTTAAGTCAATTTCATTTACAAAAAAATAATTATTTGGTCATGGTCTCTCGTCTAGTACCACACAAAGGGGCTCACATTTTGATTGAGGCTTTCCAAAAATTAAAATCAGAAAATAAGGACAACGAAAATATTCAAAAATTAAAATTAGCTATAGTTGGTGGTTCAGCTTATACTGATACTTATATTAAGAAACTACACTTACAAGCTAGTAGTATAAATGATATTATTTTTACAGACTTCCAAACTGGTGAATCACTAGAACAATTGTATGTCAACTCAATAGCACTTGTACATCCTTCACTAAATGAAGGTCTGCCAATTACTGTACTACAAGCTATGAGTTATGGTGTACCAACACTAGTATCCAAAATCCCTGAACATCTAGAAGTAATCAAAAATCCTGAAGTATTGTTTCAAGAAAACAATATAGAAGATTTAAAAAATATTTTATATAATTTTTTACAAAAAACAGAAGAAGAGAAAAAACAAATAGGAAAAGAAAACTTAGAAATTATAAAAAAATATTATAGTTGGCAGGTGGTGGTACCAGAGATAGAACAACTTTATAAAAGAATAACTAAATAAAATAAAACGTCCTTTTTAACTAAGGACGTTTTTTATACATAAAAAACTATTGGCTATGAACTAAGAACTCTGAACTATCAGAAAGCTCCCTCACTCATCGTCACAATATCATCTTTACCATCGAAATCCACATCCAAGGCTCGCACATCAACACCAGGATTAGTCAAACTAGCATAAGCGGTAAAAGCTTGATAGAGTAGTTTACCAGACATATCAAAAACTCTTACTTCTGGTTTGCCCCCATTACCTCTACCGACAATTATTTCATCAGCACCTACACCATCCAGATTCCCCGTAGAGACACTGGCACCAAATTTGAAATTACTCTCAAAAGGAGTAAATTCTTTTTTTAATTTGAAATCTTGATCAAAAATATAAATCTGAGTTTTGTCCCCTCCCCTAGTCACAAGCAATTCATTTTGTCCATTGCCATCGACATCACCCACAGCCAAACTATAACCACCATTATATTTGTTACCAAAAGGATAAAAATCTAATTTTTTTTCTTCTCCATAAACACCATAAATTTTTATTGGTTGCGAAGAACCTTTGCTTGGTGCAACAAAAATTTCAGAAAAACCATCACTGTTCAAATCACCCAAAGCAATATTTATTTGTCCTATATAATTAGCTGTAAAAGGATAAATCTTAAAAAATTTCTGGTCATCCTCACGCCAAGCCTCTATTTTGTTACCACTAGCCACAAACAAATCTTTTTTGCTGTTGCCATTCAAATCAATATAAGCTATTTTGTCACCACCTTTGTATTTTTCATCAAAAGAGAAAAAACCATTACGAATACGTGAAGCATCAGGACGGAAAAAACGCAAAAATGCTCCATTGGTAAACAATACATTTTCTAATTTTTCAAAAGTCTTAAGTAAAATCACACCATCTTTGGCTTCAACATTCACTTGACTGACAATAGAACCATCGTTTACTTTGGTATCTTGTGTACCATGAATTTTTTCATATTCACCACCCAATTCTATTTTTTGTTTACTATCAGTACTATTGACTACTGCTACACCATTTTCAAAACTTCTTTGCCAAATATCAGGTTTGTAATCTGCATAATTATTTTTTGATTTAGACACACTAATAGCATCACCTAGATTTACATCATATTCATCATACCACCAAGTCTGTCCATGATTAGTATCACCATGATCATAAGAAAAATAAGCATCTTCCAAGAGAGCACTAGTCAGACCAAAACGCATGTCTTGGTAATCTTCTTGTCCAGTATTGTTACTATTACTATTCAAAATAGTAATATTTGGTTTTTTGTTATTATTTTTAATAAATTTTAGATTATTCATCACAGTACTCCAACTACCATTTCCTTCCCAAGGTGTTGGAAAAGTTTCAAACATACGACCATGCACAAAAGATTGAAAAGCCACATGAGAACTACCATTGGTAATAATATATTTAGTCTGCAAATTGTCATGTGCGTATTTGAGTAAATATTGTGTTCGTTCACGCCACAGTCTATCTGCATCACTACCACTATCTTTTCGACCATTATTATCCATATCAATATTACCGGAATTGATCCAAGAAATATTTTCTGAAATCATATCAAAAAATATACCGTCCACACCATTAAGCGCAGTAATATATTTATTAGCAAAATCAACTAAATAACGACTCCAAGCATTATCCATGTTAATATTATAAATGCCTGTCCAAGCAGATATTTTGTTGCCACTTGGATCTTTGAGCCACCAAGTATCTGACACTTGCATATTTTTAAACAAAACATCCCCTGTCCAATACTGGTAGTTGTAACTCTGAGATGGTAAATAAGCCAAGATAATAATATCTGGATTTATTTTTTTCAATTGATTAATTACTTCTGGATGAACAGCTATTTGAGTAGAACTAAGTATCAACAAATCATTCTTGGCCAAGTCACTAACATTGACAAAACTTAAATTGGCTAAATAATAATTAGCTAACTCTGGTGCATCCTGAGCTCGTACAGAATCAACTCCTGCCAAAATGAAAAAAGAAAAAATTAAAATTAAAAAAATTTTTAACTTCATAATTACTTAGCTATCTGCTCATAAACTTTTATAAGACGTTTATAATACACATCAATATTATTTTCTTTTATAATATTATCACGCAAATCTTTGGCAACAAAAGCCAATTCTTTATCTGTCTTGTTGTACCACTGATCAATTTTTTGTAACCAAGCATTTTTATCTTTGTGGTCTACGAGCATTTCTCTTGGTATCATCTCTACCAAACCACCCAAATCATGGGCCAAAACTACTTTACCCATAGCATGAGCTTCAAGTACACTCAAAGGATAATTTTCATACCACTGCGAAGGTAGTAGTAGCAGTCTAGCATTTAGCAGTGTATTGTGCAAATTGTCGCCTGTTAAATAACCCAGTAACTCTACATTTTTTAGTTTTTTATGCTCAATAGTTTTTTCCAAAAACTTTTTTAATGGTCCATCCCCTGCTATCTTGAATGGGGCATCAGGAAATTTTTCGGCCATCTCCAAAACCAACTTCACACCTTTTTCTTCTGAAAGTCTACCCATATATAAAATATCTTTGCCAACAAAAATTTTAGATTTGAAATCAAAACCAACCAAAGGATTGTTTATTACTTCAATTTTATTTTCAAAACCAACGGACACAAACTTGTCTTTCAAAAATTTGCTAGGAGTAATATACACATCTATTTTTTTATTCCATTTTTTCCATTTACTTAGATAAGCTTCAATTGTGACAGCCAAACTTCGCCAAGGACTTTCCATACAATTGTTAAACAAGCATTTGTAATAATTTCTACCACAACTACTCTCATCAATTTTGCCATGATGAAAAAGATTATAATTTGGACTAATCATTTTGTAATCATGCAAAGTCATGACAGAAGAAATATTTTTTTGTTTGACAACATCTAACAAAGAAAAAGATAATTGATGATAAATATTGTGAAAATGAACAACATCTGGTTTGAGATCTTCAACTAGTTTGGCAAATTTATTTTTGGCATCACGATTATAAATACTTTTGCAAGCACTACTTATTTTTTTGAAACCTTTCACACTAGCATAATCAATATTGGGAATAAAATAATCTCTATCCAAAATATTTTGGCTGTGCTTCATACCAAAAATTTCTACTTCATGTCCATTTTTTTCCAAGATATCTTTGGTCGCAAAAACCACGCGTTCAGCCCCGCCACGGATATACCAGTATTTGTTTACGAGTAAAACCTTCATAAAAAATAAATAATATTTGTTAATATCTGTTTAATATTTGTCAATATTATTTCAAATATGAAACTAATATTATACAAATATTACAAACCGTTTAATCTTGATATTATAGATCCCTCATCCCGCCAATTTTATTTTGCACGATCCACTTTATTACTTTGTGTGGATTTTTCTTAATAGCTGTACGAGCAGTACAAATCATCCAAGCTGGTCTACCAATAGTACGTACTTTTTCACGAGCATCTTCAGCTGTTTTACCAGACCACAAATCATCCCACTTATCATAATTTTGGATATTGCCCATTGGGAAATTATGGACAACAGAAGGATAAACTACACCGCGTGGATCAAGATAAAAAAATTTGTTTCCAGGATCATTATTCAAAATCTGAGTTTTTTCAATACTAAATTTGTAAAGTCCGTGCGCAAAAAAAGCTCTCACCCATTTTTTCGGATGCCAAGATTTCAATTCTCCATTGATAAGATGAATATATTGTTTTTTTAGTTCGTCTAAATTTGGTTTGTTGTCATCATTGTTACTACCACCAAAATAATGCTCAGAACTCTGTGCAAAAGCATGAGTAAACTGAATACCACGTTTTCTAGTTTCATCATACACTTTGGAAAAATCTTGAATATTTTGTGGCAAAATAGTAAAAGCTAGACGTAAATTTTTCATACCCAATTTTTGTAATCTATCTAGTGTTTCCATGTCTTTGTCCCAAGCATGTGGAATTTTGCGGATTTGTTCGTGCATATCACCATAGCCATCTACTGAAATAGCAATTCCAATGTCAGGCTTGATTTTGAGAATTTCTTTCATTTGTTTCTCAATAAGCTCGGGCATAAAACCGTTGGTAGAAATTACTATCCTAGCTTTTGGGGCAGCTTTCTTGACTGTCGCAATTATTTCAGCAATGTCAGCACGCAAAAAAGGCTCACCACCGGAAATATTGATATCACGGAGTGAACTTGGTAACTTTTTGTATTCATCTACTGGTAATTCAGGAAAATCTTTTATCTTCCAAATATCACACATCACACAACGTGAGTTGCATTTGTAGGTGATACCCAAAACGCAATCTATTGGTGAAATTATTTTGTTATTACTCATATACAATATTTTTTAATATCTGTATAATATTATTTCAAATATGAAACGAATATTGAACAAATATTATTACTAATATTAAATTCTAAACGGTTTTCTTACTATTATATGACGTCTTTATAAATTTGTTTAGTTCAAAACTTACCTGCTCTGCCAATTTTAAAAATTCATTATATCTTTCTTCATCAATTTTCTTTCTCTTATACAAGAGCAGTGTCCAATGTTTTGATTCTAGCAAAGATGCACGCGCATTATAATAAAACTTTATTCTGTCTAAATAATGGTACCTACCATAACCTTCGGCAATATTAGCCGCATTAGAATCAACAGCTCTAATAAATTGGTCTCCTAATATTTTTCGATCTTTCCAATCCAACAATTCATATATTTTCCATCCCATATCACACAATTCAATAGAAATCTTATAAACAAATAATTTTCCCAACTTTATATACCCTCCATTTAACATAAACTTTCTTTAAATTAAAGATTTTAATATCTGTCAATATTCGTTTAATATTTGAAATAATATTTAACAAATATTAACTATATACTAAACAAATATTATAATAATATACGTTTAATATCTGAAACAATATTTGTTTAATATTCGTCTAATATTATCTCAAATATTACTCAGATATTAACAAATACTATTTATATTTCATATAAAACGTCCCCACCACTCCAACGGTTATCCAATAATAAAACATCAGCGTCCTAAATTCAAAATATGGTCCAAAAAAACCAATTGCCATAATTCCCACAGTCAGACCAATCAAACCTTCAGCCAAATTTTTTGCAAAATAATTATCCGCTTTTCCTCGCACAACTAGCGACATTTTTATCACTGTCACAAAAAGCATGATCCAAACTAGTAAGCCTATAGTACCAAATTCACCCCAAATACTCATCCAGTTGTTGTCTATTTGTCCATAAATATTTTGAATACCAAAAGGCAAATGTAACCTATCATACATGTCGGTATGCAACAGGGCGGCGGCTACTCCCCCACCATATTGACCAGGTCCCACGCCAAACAAAGGATAGTTAGCCACGACTTTGAGTGGTGTATTTATGATAAAAAATATTCTACCATGACCCTCATAACTATCACGCAAACTTTGTGGACTAAAAGATTCAAAAACACGCTCCGCCAAACTCTGATTAGGTTTATCACTAATAGCCAAAATATTTTGATTACTTATCGCAAAACTAAACAAATAAAAAACAAAGATACTCAAAAAAATAAATAATCCCCATAAAAATTTTTTGCTTTTATACAAAAATAGACCAATAGTTGAAACACCCAAAAAAGCCGCAATCCAACTAGCACGTGATTTGGTAAGATACAAAACAAGAACAGCAAAAATAAGCAAAATATAATACCAAAATTTGTTTTTTATAATTTTGTTGTCAAAAACAAAAGTAAATAACAAGATGATACCCAAAACTACGAAACTACCCAATTGGTCATATCTACCAAGTGTAGCAAAGACACGACTACCTTGCGTCCAAAATTGTTCTATACCACCCAAAGTAGCCATATTCGCTACCGTCACAGTACGAGAAGAAAACAAATAAGCGTCCAAATATCCACCAGACAAATATTGCACAAGCCCAAAAAATACTTCCAAAACGAACATCACTAAAGCAATTTTTACAATATTTTTTAGAATTTCAGCATCATAATTCATCCAAAGAATTACAAAGATTATAAGGACAAAACGCAAAATTTGACGCAAACCAAGTGTCCAAATCCAAGGA
>JAQUAW010000032.1 GCA_028687045.1 Patescibacteria group bacterium | reverse complement strand
TCGATACTTGGTTCATCAACCATTACTTTTTGAAATCTTCTTTCCCAACTTTCATCAGGCAAAATATATTCTTCATATTCTTTTTTTGTCGTAGCTCCTATCACTTGCAATTCACCTCTTGCTAAAGCAGGTTTCAAAATATCAGAAATATTAACAGAACCTTCGGAACCTTTGGTTTGCATGATAGTATGAATCTCATCAATAAAAAGAATAATACTTCGTCCAGAACTTTTGATATAATCAACCAATTGTTTAACACGCTGTTCAAATTCACCACGATACTTAGTACCACTAATAAGATCTGCTACTTGCAAAACTAAAACTCTTTTATTTTGTAAAACAGCAGGCACATCTCCTGTAATAATCTTTAGAGCCAAGCCTTCTACAATAGCAGTCTTACCAACACCAGGTTCACCTACCAAAATAACATTATTTTTACGACGACGAGTCAAGATTTGAGTGACACGCAAAATTTCATCATCACGTCCAATCACAGGATCTACTTTACCTTCTTTGGCCAAATTGGTGATATCACTAGTAAATCCACCGTAACTAGCTGAATTATTAGATTTCATTTTTGGTAAAAATGAACCACCCTTTTTTGAAGAATAATAAATAGCAATACTAGCAACAATCAAAATAACTCCTACCCATTCGCTGATTTGAAAATAATCCATATTTTTTTATTATTTTATTCTATTTTAATACCTATATTATAACACAAAAATAGAGTAGACAAAAATGTCTACTCTTTTTGGGATAAATATCATTAAAATCTATGATTCCAAATCTTTTGTCAATTCATTATTATCTTCATTAGATTCTAAAACATAACCTTTTCCTGGATAAGTAAAAGGTGCTACTGAAGTAACAGATCCTTCCAACCAATCAACTTTCATTTTTACTTTTTTACTATAATTGAAAATAGCATCGGTTATTTGTATATCCTCTGATATATTAAGTTCAGCACCAGATACCAAACTCAAACTAGAAGTACGATAAGGATTACTACTTAGAAATTTCGTAGTAATAGTGCTACCATCTTCCCTAATAAAATATAATTGTACTACAAATGTTCCAAAATTTTGATGCATACCCGTCGGTCGTACGGCAGTAGCATTACCAATATTTTTTACCACAATATCAAAATGTTTTTCCCCAAGATTATTAGTACGGCTTACTACAAAATCTTGTATAATCAAGTCAGGTAAAGAAGACTCGCTAGTGCTAATAGCAACAGGATTAAGAAATTCAGCTGGTACAAATTCATCAATTTTTTTAGTTAATTGATTATTATTTTCATCACTCTCTACTACATAACTACTACCATTTTGCAAATCAACAGTGACTCTTATCTTATTTGTATCTGTTAACTTTACTCCTGAATTTAGATAGGTTTTTTCACCAGGATTTAATACAGATGCAAAAGTTCCAGAAACACCAACAGGCATCCAATCACCAGTGATTTTCGACTGTCTTTCAAGTTGAACAGCAAATAAACCCAATGGTGTATTTATAGCATCTGCTTTTCCTTCACCAATATTTTTTATTAAAACCTTAAATATCACATCATTGGTAGAAGTCACAACTCTAGTGAAACTAATATCCTCAACAATTAAGTCTGGCTTAACAGAAGGTGTACTCGACACACTTGAATCTGTACAAGGACCTACAGTATTCACCACTTCACAAAACCCAGTTGTTAAACATTTACCAGTAGAGAATGAAGATGTTTGTTGTTTGTTAGTACACTCGGATACACCACCACCCACACCACAATCATTATTGGATTGACAACTTATTGCAGAACCACCAGAAGAACTTTTTTTGATAAGCCCCATTTTAACAATATCAAGTTTACCTTTATAAGTATTATTTGTTTCACTTACTTCACTAACAACATTAGTACTATCCCAATTATAAGTGAATGGTAAATAATCCACACCATAATCTTCAGGTATCACAAACCAATAAGTTATAACAGTTGATTGACCACGTGCCAAATTAAAATTTTTGACCAAAATATCAAATGAACCATTTTCTGATTCCAAATTTTCATAACTCTCTCTAGTGTCCTTAGATACAGAATTCAAAACCTTAATGTTTCTAACAACATTCTTATTTTCACCAAGTCTTATGGTCAATACAAAAGGAGTGGAAACATTAGCACTTCCTGCATTTTTGAGTGTTATAGAAAATTTATTCATGCCATCTTCTATGGTAGCATTGGCTTTGATATATACCAAATCCGGTTTTAAATTATTTGTCCTAATACCAGCAAACCCAGCAGCAAAAGCTGCCAACCCTAAAAAACCAACAGCCACGGCCATCTTGGTTTTTGATTGTACCACTGTCTGTACCTGTGTAGATTCTTCACCCATACTTATAGAATTAATAAATAAAATATATTTATATGATACCACATATAAACAAAAAAATAATATAAAAATTTATGAATATATTATAACATAAAAAAAATAGAGTAGCTAGTAAGCTACTCTATTAAAAAATAATTCTTAATTTTTTATAACGGTATAATCAAATACTGAGCCAAAGTTTAAAATAGAAAATGCCATTTGTCCACTCTTTTGATAAATATAACCGTTAACAGTATTATTTAGATAACCAAAGCTATAATTATTACTTAATGACTCTAACACCATAGGAAACTGAATACTACTTGAAGTTGGTAAAGTATAAATACTAAGTATCATATGATCTCCACCATGTAATTCAAAATAAGCCACTTCGTTATATAAGCCAACATGTTCTAAAGTTCTGTTAGAATTTTCTTCTAGAACTCCATTATTTACAGACCAAATATTCCTATATGAGGTACCATTACTAACATCTAAAACAGTTGCTTCACAAACACCTAAACATTTAATCCTAGCAAATTCCTTACCTACAGGCATTACAACATTTTGATCAGGTGTTACAGCAGGAGAAACAGGTACTGTACTGGTAACCAATTGGAAAAAACCAGTTGAAGTTGGAAAATAATCTCGATTTTGACCAGCCTGTTGGCAACTTTCTTTATCTCCATAATAAACATTACCAGCACAATTTGGATCTGAAATGTTTACAATAGGATTGGATGGCATACATTGCTTTTCAAAATTCAAGCACCAATATTGATAAGGAGTTTTTACCAAATTATTTTTTATAATACTCAAAAGTTCATAATACATATTTGATTCATTTGATTCACTAACCACATTAGTAGTATCCCAAGTATAAACTACAGGAAACTTATCATTAGAATAATTACTAGTTATAGCAAACAAATAAGTTATAGTAATAGATTTTCCAGGCAACAAATTATTTACTATTGGAATATTAAATGAACCACTATCCGATCTTAAGATTTTATCACTACCATTCAAAGAATTAACAACTGTTATATTCTTTATAACACTATTTAATCTATCACCTAACTTAACATTTAAAATAAAAGGACTGACAGCCGTAGCACCACCAACATTTTTTAATGTTACACTAAATTTATTTAAATCACCCTCAACACTAGTATTTGAACTTAAAAAAATTAAATCTGCTTTAGCAACTTTAAAACTAGTACTATTTGATTTCAAACCAACAAAACCAGCTGCCAAAGCTGCCAACCCTAAAAAACCCACAGCCACAGCCATTTTGGTTTTTGATTTAGACAAAGTCTTAATCTGCACTTGTTGTTCATCCATAAAAGAATACATTAAAAATAATTATTTTTTAAAACATTATCATTATAACACCAAAGAACAAATTTAAGTAACAAATTAAAAGTACTTATACACAACATGATCTGTAATTAACAAAATATATATTTTTTAATGTCTAATATTTTTTAACAAAAAAAAGACCACACTTAGTGTGATCTTTTAAAAAAATTAATGATTAATTATGAGATGGCGGAATATATCCATATTGTCCAATTAAACTGTGAAAATGGATTCCTTCAGAAAACTCAGACATTTTTAAACCAAACAAATTGTTTTCATCTAATTCAATAATCGTATCTGTTACATCCATATCATATGATATATAAAAATTTCCATCACCAAACCTATCAACATAATATTCGTCTAACTCAAATTTATAAGTCAAAGTAACTGATTTATTAGTAGCGATTGTCTTATCAACTAAAACATTAAAAGAACTTTCAGAAGAAGTTATTGTTTGATAATGTCCTGAAGAATTTAAAAATCTAATTTCTGTTACATCTGGAAAATTTTCATCCATACCAGGACAAGTATATTCATAATCAGCACCACAAAGTAAATATCCAGGCTTAATATTTACATAAAAAGGTTCTGTTACATCGCCTCTACCAGAATTTTTCAAAATTAATTTAACTTTGATAAATTTTTTCAAAACACCATTCTCTGTAATATACTCTCTACTTGCAGAAGAATCAAAATAAACTAAGTTTGGTTTCAATGTACCAGGGAAAAAAGCACCTACAAAATTAGGAAAACTCAAAGAAGCACCCATGATTAAAATCAAACTTAAACCTAACAAACCACTAGACTGTACTCTTTTCTTAGAGAAAATAGCCATATTTCTTTACAATTATATGTGAATTAAATAAACAGGTATTCAATATACCACAAACAAAAAAATAATCAAATATCTTTGTACACACATTCTATAATTCACACTTCCATAAATATTTATCAAAATTTATACAATTATCACTTTTATCCAAAATCTTACCAAAAAAAGTAAATTTTTCACCTACATATATATAAATAGTCTTTGTGAAAACAGAATAAGAACTCAATAAAGTATTCAAATTATCTTTATTATTAGCATACCAAAAAAGTCCCCACTGATCTCTTGTCCAAATATCATATTCAAAAAGACCTGGTGCTATAATATTCATATTAGTAAATCCATATAACCAAGGACCATACTCAGAGCTAAAACTCAATACATAACTACCACTAGGTAAAGAATCTTCAATTGATTTGATAGAAGAAAAATCATTTTTAGATATCAGTATATTTTTATTGAAAATATAATTAACTATATAAAATGATTCTACAACTACATACACAATTGTAAAAAATATAAATATATATTTTAAAATTTTTTTCTTTAAACTAACAAATTTGAAAAAATCATAAATACCAATACTAGCAAAAAAAATCAGAGATATATCAAAAAAAACAAAAATTCTTTTATAAAACAAAACTTGTACAGATATCAAAATAGAAGAAATTAAAGTAAAAATAGTAAACAAAATATATTTTTTAAAAAATTTCCAAAATCCAAAAATTGAAAAAGGTAAATAAACAAAAACAGA
The DNA here is from genome assembly GCA_028687045.1 of Patescibacteria group bacterium. Lineage (GTDB taxonomy): Bacteria > Patescibacteriota > Patescibacteriia > Magasanikbacterales > UBA922 > UBA1557. Next base: position 9,898 of record JAQUAW010000032.1, on the reverse strand, counting down.
TTTCCAAAAGAACTCATTCTCCAAAAACTGTCCGCTATAAACTCCATTTATCTCAACAGCATTAATATTTTTATTTAAAAAATAATCTAACAAATAAACATTCCACTCTCTAAAATTAATTAAAACTGAGGACAACAGAGAAATTAACCCAGTAAACCAAATAAATTTTCTACTGTCCTTATCAAAAAAAGAATAGACAAAACCAACTAACATAATAAAAACAAAAGAAATAGGATGTATTATGGCAATAATAAATAATGTAAATACCAAAAAAAATGATTTGCGTTGTAAAAAAATAAAAGATAACAGAATAAAAAAAAGAGCTATAAAATTCCTATAATAATACCACCAAAAAAACTCAAACTGAACAACAGAAATACTAAATAAAAATATAGCAATAAGAGCTATATATTTATTATTAGTAAATTTTTTTACAATATAATAAAAAGCAAAAAAAACACCAAGACTTAATATAATATAAAGATAATAAGCGATGAAATCAACAGAAAAACCAAGAAATCTAAAAAAATTACTAAAATAAGAAAAACCCAAAGGTACTAAAGTACCATCACCAAATTTTTCAAAATAACCAATTATATAATGTCTATAAATACCCACATCATATCCAAAAGCTATTTGTCCATACTTAAAATACATAAAAACATGAGTAAATATATAAAAAAATATTATTACCCAAAAAAACAAAATATACAAATTTTTTTTATTTAAAAAACTAAACATAATTATTACATTGGTATTTCATAATGTTTGATATCCTCTCCTACTTTATTTTTATAAATACTTATTTGTTCAAATTGAATATAAGTTTTATCTATATCAATATTATTTTTAAAACAAAAATCTTTGGCAACCACAAACAAAGCAGACATTTTCTTTTTACCCACAGATCTCTCCGCACTAGCATCATCATGACTTCTAGTTTTTACTTCTACAAAACACAAGGTTTTTTGATTTTTATTTTTTATATGCCAAGCTACTATATCTATTTCGCCTTTCTTTGGTAAACTATAATTTCTAGCAACTATTTCATAATTTTTGTTAATTAAAAAATGAGAAGCTTCTTCTTCTCCCCATTTACCTAATGTCTGTTTTGAAGTTTCCCCCATAAACAATTATAAATGCCTATACAAAAATATTCCTCTATGATATTTGCCAACATCAATATCTTCTTGAACAAAAAAATTATTTTCTTTTGCCCACAATAATACTTTATCAAAATTAACCATACTTTCACCTTGTGGACCAATACCTGATAAATTTATTTTCCAATCAACAATTGTAATCCTACCCTTGTCTTTCAAAATACGACTAGCTTCACTCAAAACATCATTATAATTACTAAAATGATACAAAACATTGACACAAAATATAGCATCTACTGTTTTAGGTGCAATTAATACACCATTTTTGCGTCCAATATCACCCCAAATAATCTCTAAATTGTGTACAGCCTCAATAGCGGCACGACGACGTATAGATTCCAAAACATCTTTCAAAATATCAACTGCATAAACAATACCTTTTTCACCAACAACTTTAGAACCAGAAAAAACCACATGACCAGTACGACCACAACCTAAATCAACAATGTGCATAGATTCTTGTATATGAGATTTTTCCAAAAGAAGTTTTGCATCAATCAAATTGTTTCCAGAATGATAAGACATAAATAAAAATTAAACACCAAATAATCTACCAAAAGTATTTACAATAACTTTGCCCAAAATTCCTGTCATTGCCATAAGAGAACCAAATATAAAGACAATGCCCAATATTTTATACAATGTATAAGTTCCACCACCCCCAAGATGCTCTTCTGCCCAAGAACTATGACCAAAATTTTCTACAAACCAATTAGTCTTGATAACCATAAATGCCCCCAAAGCTATGACTAAAATTCCAAAGAAGTATCCCATAGATTAGTTAATTAGTTTAATAGTTAATTGGTTAATAGTTGTAATTGTTCTAAATGTTGCACCACTTCATTTGTTATAAATAATTTTCACTTACAACAATTAGAACATTTATAACATTTTTAACGAAATCTCAGTGTAATCTTTTATAATCCGTGTAATCAGTTTTTTAATTCACCCTTCAAATGCAATTTGTAAACATCATCGAAACCACCAAGAAATTTATCTCCAGCAAAAATCATAGGAACAGTCATCCAGCCACCAGCCTTGGCAGAAGCTTCATCACGAGCTAGAGCATTTTCAGTAATATCAATTTCTTCAAATTCTAAGTTCAAACTTGTAAAAAGTTCTTTGGCTTTTTTACAATAAGGACAATAATTTGTAGTATAAATTTTTAACATAATATTATTTTAATTTATTATAGTCTAATACAACAGGCTGATCTAATACAAAGTCCTCACCATCTTCGGTATAACTCAAATAACTATAAGTAAGTTTATTATTTTCGTCCCAAGCCAATCTGAACATCGTAGTTGTGTCACCCAAATAAATTTGTTCTGACTCGGTTACTTTTTCTCCTGCTAAATCATATACTGAAATAGATGTATGAGTATAATCACCAAAATTATCTCTACCATGTTCAACTATAGCAATATATTTACTATCCAAAGACCAAAAAGGAACTTCACTAATACACCTATCAGCACACATCATAAATGAACTAGTCAAAATATTTTTATAACTATTATTGTAAATATCATAAATTACCAAATCAGCCATAACAGTACCACCAGACATAGTAAAAGCCAAATATTTACCATCTGGTGACCACCAATACAAACCATGATCTTTGTTTTTGTCTTCTTCAGTTTTCAAAGACATTTTGTTCAAAAATTTGCCAGTAGCCGTATCAAAAAGTCTAAAAGCAAAATCATTACTTTCTGAATCCATAACAACAAATCTTTTGTCTGGTGACAATACTATTGTTCTGTGTTGTGGCATCTTGATAAGTGTTTTACCAGTTGGCCCACTAACTTCATAAATATCCAAAATATCTTCTGTAGTAATTTCTTCATCAATATTTTCCATAGTCACAGCACTCAAATCCAAAGTAGTTAGGGATACCAAATCTTCTTGTGTTTTTGTAACTACAACTTGTTGTGTATTTTCTATTATATTATTTTCAGTCGAAGTTGCCTGATTATTATTTTTTGCTAGATTATTATCTACTTCATTTTTATTCGAAAAATCCTTTGGTACCAAAATATAAACAAAAAATAAGACTACCAAAACAAAAGCTGTACCAAAAACAAATGTCATTTTTTTGTCCATATATAAATAATTTTCAATTTAAAAATTTTAAATTTTAAAACAATTTTCAATTTAAAAATTTTATCCCGATGAGTCAGGATTAATTTTTCAAAAGTTCTATTTTAATAGCTAAAATTTTGTAATTTTTAGACTCTTCTTTACTATAATATTTATACAATTTTTCTACATACTCTTCCTTTGTCAGATTCTCACCATATCCCAAATCTTGCAAATCACAATTGTCAAAAGCTTCGGCAAAAGTTTCATAAATTTTCAAATCAATTATTTTTACTTGCAACTTCTCGTGCAAAGTAGGACGTTTGGAAAATTCTATTATATCACCAACTTTCAAAACTTTACGTTTTTCATCCAAAAGTCTTGTTTCAATCGTCTTTTGACCTGATTTTATTTTTTCAAAAATTTCCTCTGGTAATCTCATTGTTTGAATCATATTTTTCTAGTTAGTCAAAAATTTCTTAATCTTTCTAAAAGTAAAACATTTCATGATAATAGATGAAGACAAATGTCCACCTTTTTTTCTAGTAATAAAATTTGCCCCTACTTTTTTCATGAAATTCTCTACTCCTTGGTACATTACTATTTTATCATCTTTAGCATGAATTGACAAAATTTTGGCAGAATCAAACCGCTCAACAAAATCAATAGGATTAAAAAAACTAGTATTTATAAGTTTATTCCAATTTTCTTCACTAAAATGATAAGCCCCCGGATATCCGATTTGAATCTGTTCTTTCAAATCATCATTGGATTCTTCACCACTTTCATCTTTCCAATCTACTACAGGACAAATTGCTACTACTTTTTTAATTCGAGGATCTAAGGAACTCATGAGAGCTGTCGTACCACCGAAGCTAGCACCAATGACAAAAACACTTTCAGGATTTACCTTGAACTCTTGTTTATCCCAAATATCTATAAAACCTTTTGGTAATTCATTGATAATGTCCAAGACATCTTGTACAGGAGAATTTAGCAAAAACTCACCATTACTCTCCCAAGTACCACGATAACGCATATGAAACACCCAGTAATTTTGCTTAGCCAAAAATTTGACTAACTTATTTTTATCTGGCAAAGAAGGTAATCCATCACAAAGAATAATAACTTTTTTAGAAGTTAGATTTTTTGGTGGCAGAAATTCTGCGACGATTTCGTTTTTGAAAATTGTGTGATACAAAAACATAAAAAAACTAAATATTATTTAAATACTCATCAATTCTATCTTGGTCTTCACGTTCTTTGTCACCTTTGAAAAATAATTCAATAAATCTAATCCCCAAAAAAGAAATTTCACCATCTTCATGATAAGCATAGACAATACGAAGATGTTTTCCTTTTAGAGCACGACAAAAAAAACGAGCTTTTATGATATGAACATTTTTATTATTAGACAAAACTGCAAAATGATTATTGTTGCCAAATGGAGATACTTTTATAACACGTCTAAATTCCTCGATATCTCCCTCCAGTGTTTTATACTTTTTACTTAACTTTTTTACATCTTTTTGAAAAGATGAAGTCTCCTCAAAGTTCATCTGCATATTCTCTTATTGAGTGATCATTGTCTCGATAAAACACAGCTTCATAATGTAATTCTTCTCCCGGTTCAGAACTCATCCAAGGCATATCACCGTGAGAATAATCAGAAAGTTCTTTGGCACTTTTGTCAGACAATCTATTCAAAACGTCATCTACAAGTGCCAATTCGCGACCAGTCAATTTGGAAAGGTCAGGTGACTCAACTGGAAGAAATTTCTTTTGTTCATAAGTAAAATACTTACTTTTTATTTCTTCTATTTCACCATTTTCTTTCATATCCTCTACAACTTTGACAAATTCTTTTGGTGTTGGACCATGATGATTGCGAATATAGGTAAGTCCCATCAGTTGTTCTTCATATTTTTCATAATAATCAAAATCAATAAAATACAAAAGTTTATAAAGAACAGTCATACCCACATTTGGTTTACTACCAACTTTTTGCAAAATATATAAAAGTACTTGTTTGAATTTATCAAGATTCTTTTGAGGAATATCGATACGCATTTCAATACCTACGTTTCCCGTAGATTTTACGATATCAAAAATCTCAACAATTTTTTGCCTTTCGAGAATAGATAATGGTCTTTCTCCTTTTTCTATTTTGACAAGAGTAGGTCGAGACATACCAAGGCGATTTGCCAGGTCTTCTTGTGACATATTGAACTGCTTACGCAGTACTCGAATATCGAGATTTTGGGTAGATATAGTCATATTGTTTTGATTATATTTACATTATACACAGTTTTAACACATTTTGTCAACATTTTATTGTTAATTATTTGTAATAATCGTGTAATTGTTATCAATATACCTTGACAATGTATGAACATTGTGCTAATTTACCTATACTAACGCATTTTCATGTTTGTCGTGGATATAGATAGTGCAAAAGTCGGGTTAGTATATTTATTAATCAAATAACTAAAGAATACAAACATATGGCAAGAATAGAAGGCCAAAGAGATGGTGAAAATGAAAGAAATGAACATTATACTGTCTGGGGAAGAGGTACTGTCTCACGTCAACAACTCGTTATGGAAGTTGCAATAGGTATGCATCCAAGACACCATAATAGAACAATTGATGGTCAAACATACGTGGTGGATAATCCAGATCATTCAAAAAAGGATAACGTCAATCAATAAAAGATTTGACAAGCATCAAAACAAGCCCGAGAGGGCTTGTTTTGTTTTTAATCAAATTTTACAATTTTCGCTATCTCCTTTATTAATCTATCCGTCTCAGTCAGAGCAACAATAATTTTTTTTCTTGCATAATAAAAAATGTTTGTGCCTCGACTCTACCAGCGTCGAGGCATTTTAGGGTTTAAATGCTACCCAGACCTTCTCTAGGTCTGGAGGATTGGGATAATAGAAACTTCCTTTCGGAAAAATTTCTTCAAATCCCAAACTAAGAACCAAAGGCAAAGCCTTCAAAGAAGAATACTTTTTGCTAGGACGTCCGGTATGCCCCAGCAAGAATTTATTCTCTTGCTTTGCCCATGCTTGGACGCTACGCAACAGGAGAGTTGCGACGCCCTTCGCGGTGTATCCAGCTTTTACACCTAGCCCGCCGACAAAAGAAAGATTTTCCATTGCTGAAAAATTCTTTTCCTCCGTGGCGGAAAATAGTTTCTGTTGTTCTTCCTCGTTGTGGTGAGAAAAAACGAAATCGAAATCGAGCGCAAAAACGCACCCGACTGCAATTTCATTTTCCTCAGCGAGGAAGACTTGAGTGGAAGGATGATTCCACTCTTCCTTGACCCAACATTTGGCCTCTTCCACCGTGTTGGGCCAGTCGCGTGCGATTGCCTCAGCAAACAAGCGCACGTGCTCAAAACTCCCTTGACCAGGGAGCCTCTTGATTTTCATCATAGCCTCCCTTATCTAGGTTTGGCCTTATTTTTACATTTTTGTTGACAAAATGACAAATTTTTGTTATTATGTACTATAATAGATATAATTATTGTACAATATGACACTAAATGATAAAGAAATACAAATACTACTAAATTTTGAGCTAAATGCTGACAGAAAGACCAAAGATGTCGCCCAAAAATTAAACTACAAAGAACATAGCGTTATTTATACTCTTCATAAATTAAAACAAGAAAAATTGATAGAGCTACAACCTTTTATTGATATGTTTGCACTTGGTTATCAAGATTACGCTCTTTACTTTTCACATTCTCTGACCAACAATGAAGACATAAAAAAATTAGATGATTACTTAGTCAATCATTATCTAACAAGCTGTGTAGTAAAAATGGGAGGAGATTACAATTATGGTGTTATGATGTATAGCAAAAATATAAAAAATTTTTTGAATTTTTTGGAAGAAGTGTCTCAAAAATTCCCCAATGTTTTTTTCCACAAGTCATTTAGTATTCGTACCTCTTTTACTAGATTCAATAGAAATTATCTTGATAAAGAAACAAAAAAAGAATATATAAAGATGAATTATGAACAACAAGAAAAAATAGATGAACTAGACAAACAAATCTTAAACCAACTAGGAAAAACACCCACCCAGTCAGACAGGACACTGGCTCAAATTATGAACTTGCCAACTTCAAGCATAAACAATCGCCTAAGAAAATTGCGCCAGAAAAAAATTTTGAGAAACAATAATTATCTGGTGAACACCAACAAATTAAACATCCACACTTACGAACTATTTTTGTATACCAAAGGTTTGGAAAGCCAACAAAAAAAAGAACTCTTTGATTTTTGTCAAAGAGAACCACATGTAATTCACTTTTTAGAATGTATTGGTGAATGGGATTTTGAAATTGGGATAGAAGCCAAAAGTCCTGAACAAGCACAAATGGTAATCAACTCTTTGTATGAAAAATTTGGAAATTTTTTGCATACAGTAAAATCTATTCCTATTTTTTCTTATCACAAATATACAATTTCACCACTTGATTAATTTAAATTTTAAAAAGTAAAATTAATTTCCCCTTTTCTAATTTGATCTTCCACACTATCAATAACATTTGCATTCTCTGCAAGACTATCCAAAACTTTTTGTTTCTTACTACTATCTTCCATCACCGACACTTGTGTCTCGCGAGAAATGGCAAGTGGAATTAGATTTATTTTTGCCTCAATTTTATTTTCTTTTCTTATAAAATTTAATTTCAAGGCAAGACCTTGCATAGTCTCAGGCGAAAAATATTGATCGAAAATAAAATTCCCCAAACTATAAAAAATAATTTTATCTTTGTACATTTCAATCGGCTCAATAACATGTGGATGAGAACCTACCACCAAATCTGCACCAGCATCAATAAACTTGCTTGATAACTCTTGCTGTTTCCCGTCTGGTCTTGTGGTCAAATACTCTGTTCCCCAGTGAGGAAAAATTATTATAACATCAGCTAACTTTTCTGATTTTATTTTTGTTATTTCAGACAAAACATTATTTAGACCTCCTGGATAAAATTGATGAAACCCAACAAAAGCAATCTTTAAGTCAGTAGCTACTTCATAAATAAAAGAAAGTTCTGTCTGATTATAAAAATCTCCAAAATAATTTATACCGGCTTTAGTCAGATAATTTTTTGTCTGAACTACACCGTCATTGGCAAAATTAGTAATATGATTGTTGGCGAGACTAAGCAAATCAAAATTTTGGGACAAAGGTAATGTCGTACTTGGTGAAAAAGTAAAACGCAAATTACCACCATTATCACTAGCGTCCCCGGCTTTAATAATAGATTTGTTATTAGTAATTGGTCCTTCCAAATTACCAACTCGAAAATCAGCATCAGCCAAAAAAGTTTTTATCTTGGCAAAAGGAAAATCAAAATCACTATTATTTTTTTTGATAAAATCAAAGACATCTCGATCAAGCATGATGTCTCCCACCATAATAATAGTCGTACTAGAAAATTCTGGTGTTACTATTTTTTCTTCCTTTTTTATTTCACTTTTTTTTGTTTCTACAACGATAGGAACTTCTACATTTTCAACAAAATCTTTATTTTCTACAGGACTTAAATAAAATAAAAAGTACCATATAGAAGCCCCAGCCAAACCACATAAAAACAAAGCAATACTAACAATTGCCAAAATTTTCCATTTTGTATGTTTTTGGTTGTCTGGCAATTCAAACATAAATTTATTTTCCTAAATAAAATTTCAAAGTAAAAATCATATCTTCATTTTGTTCTTCTATAGGCTTAGATGATTCACTATTGTACAACCAATCCAAATAACCTCTATCCATCTTACTTACTTCGACAAAAGTCTTACCATTATATTTTCCAAAAGTAAAATTTTTTAGTGGCACTGGTGTCGCCGTTAATTCTTTCATTTTGTTCAAAACTTCTTCGTCAGTCAACAACATAAATTTTTCTTTGACCACTGGAAACAAATATTCAAACAAAGCTTCCAAAACCAGGATATCACCCCAAGCATCATGAGCTAGACCTTCAACATTCAATTTGAGTAAGTAACGTAGATACTGCAATTTGTGTTCTGGACTCTCGACCACATGACGAGCCACACGCAAAGTATCTATAAACTCTCGAGTTTTTACACCTTCATTTTGCAAAATACCAATATCAAAAAGTGCATTGTGAGCGACGAGAATATAACTTTCAAGTAATATTTCCAATTCTTTTTTACATTGACTTCCTTCAAAAACTGGTTTGTCAGCAATCATTTCATTGGTAACATGATGAATAGACATCGCACCAACTGAAATTTCTTTTGGTGGTTTGAAAAACTCGTTAACGGTGTCACCGGTAAATCTATTTTTGTAAGCAAGCTGAACCAAACGTCCATCTTCTAAATCAGTTGTTTCTGTGTCGAGGAAAAGTATTTTCATATAGTTAATTCATCCTGACCCGCCGATTCGGCGGGGTGAGGATCTTTCTTAAGAATAATTTGTAAATTTTTCTAGATGTTGTAATTGTTGAAATTGTTATAAATGAAAGCCAATTACAACAACCAAAAATGAACTACCTCGCAGCAAGCTGACGAGGTATCACACCCCCTCAAACAACGTTAATTGTTGGGAGTGTAATTGTTGATAATTAGTTAAACCTTGATTCTTTATGTAATTACGTATCATCTCTTCAT
>JAQUAW010000001.1 GCA_028687045.1 Patescibacteria group bacterium | reverse complement strand
TAATAAAAAAATTAATACCTAAAAAATTACTAAATCTACGTCATCTATTTTTTGCTTGGCTTGGTGCTGTGAAGTACAGTCACCCTTCGGAAGAATTGATGGTTATCGGCATTACTGGCACAAGTGGTAAATCTACCACTGCTTATTTATTGCGACAAATTTTGGAAGCTGCTGGGTTTAAAGTCGGTTCACTTTCTACTATAGATTTTTATGTGGCTGGTGAAGAAAAATTGAATGATCAAAAAATGACGATGTTAGGGAAGATGCAAATTCAAAAATATTTACGTGAAATGGTAAATAAGAAATGTGATGTCGCTATTGTTGAAACAACTTCGGAAGGACGTGTTCAATATCGTCACAAATTTATAAATTACGACATGATGCTTTTGACCAATTTGTATCCAGAGCATATTGATTCGCACGGTTCTTTTGAAGCGTATAAAAAGGCTAAGTTAGATGTTTTTGAATATGTGGCAAATCATAAATCAAAAATCATAAATCAAAAATCTATTGGTAAAACTACAATTGTAAATGGAAATTCTGAATATAAAGATGAATTTTTAGAATTTAATTTTGAAAAAAAAATTATTTTTGGTACAAATATTTCAAAGCAAGAAGTAAAAAATGATGGATTATATTTTAATGTTGATGATAAAAATTTTCATGCTCCACTTTATGGTGAACATAATATTAGCAATATCGTTGCGGCTTTAGCTATTGCTAGAGAATTTAATATTGATTGGGATGTATTGCAAAAAGCTGTTTCGCAGTTGAAATCAATTCCTGGTAGAGTAGAATTTATTGCGGAAGCCGAAGAAAAAGGTTTTCAAGCTATTGTCGATTATGCCTTTGAACCTGTGGCTATGGAAAAACTTTATCAAGTAGTAGATTTGTTGAAACCAATAGGCAGAATAATTCATGTTTTTGGTTCGACTGGTGGCGGACGTGACAAAGAGCGCCGCTTCAAACTTGGTGAAATGATTGGCAAGAGAGCTGATATTTGTATTGTCACAGATGAAGATCCTTATGAAGATGACCCTCAAGAAATTATTAACGATGTGGCTGGAGCTGTCATCAAACAAGATAAAGAATTGAATAAAAATGTTTTCAAAATTTTGGATAGAAAAGAAGCAATTGGACAAGCTATTGAAATGGCAAGAGCAGGGGATTTGATTTTGATTACAGGCAAAGGTAGCGAACAAGGAATGTGTGTGGCTGGTGGTAAGATGATTGCTTGGGATGATAGAAATTTTGCTCGTGAATTTATAGCTAAAAAATAAAATTGTGTTTAATAAACATTTCAAAATTTGGTGGTTTCAAATAGTACAAACACTTATTAGTAGTGGCTTTATTGCTATTTTGTATATAAGGTTTTTTCAAAGTTCTATTAGTTTGTCACAAATTATCTTTGCAGAATTTATAGCAACTTTTTTTTCAGCTTTATATTTAATCTGTGCTAAAAAAATAAACTTTCGTCTCAACATGGTTTTGGGATTTTTATCTGGGATGCTTGGTTTCGCTTTTATATTATTTTTTGGATTATCATTTCCATTTTTTTTGGCGTATACCTTTTTCAAAGGGATGAGTAGTGTGTTGTTTTTTGTAGTTTATAATATTTTATTTTTTAGAGAAACTAAAAATAAAAAAGAATTACATAGAATGACAGTGTATTGGGCAATTGGTATCATATCTGGGGTATTAGCTCCATTTATTGGAAGTTATATTTTGAATAAATTTGGTCTAGTCATTTTTGCTGTTGTAGCTATTTTCGTTTTATTGGTAGGAATATATTTAGTAAAAAATGTCAAAAAAGAAAAATTGGAATATCGTTCAAAAGATATTTTAAAAAGTATCAAAGGTTTAAGAATTTTGAATTTGTTTGATGGAGCTTTTCACAAAGTAATTGGTTTTGTTATACCTATTTTTGCATTATTATATATTAAGACAGAATTTGATTATGCAAAATTTTTATCGTTGATTAGCATTGTTTCTATTTTTTTTGCTTTTGGTTTGGCCAAAAAATCTGATAGGACTAGACAGCGCATGCCTTATATTTGGATTTTTTCTTTACTAAGTTTTTTGATAATGATTGGTTTTTATTTCTCAAATAGTTTTATATTTTTTTTGTTATTAGTATTTGCGCTCAAAGCTGTTACTGTTATGTTTGAACCTTTACGTTCTAATATGATACTTGATCATAATAAAAATAATTCTGAAGGTTGGATCTCTAGAGAATTTTATTTGTTGGTTGGTAGATCTATTTTGTTTTTTGTATTATTTATAATGTTACATTTTAATTTTGTAAAAGAAAGTTATTTGTTTTTTTCTGTACTTTATTTAGTATTTCCTTTTATTGTCAAAAATAAAAAAATATATGCCAAAATTGATTAGTATTATTATCCCAGTTTACAATCGTGTCGAGATTTTCGAGAAGTCTTTGCTTTCGGCTACACAACAAAATTATGAGAATAAAGAAATTATTGTGGTGGATGATGGCAGTGTCGAGGGGAATGTGGAACGAGGAATGAGGAATGTGAAAAAAAATACAAACGTAAACATTATTTATTACCGTCAAGAAAACAAAGGTGCTCCAGCTGCCAGAAATAAAGGATTTGACTTATCAAAAGGGGAGTATGTTATATTTTGGGATGCAGATATTGAAGCGGAAAGCGATATGCTGGAAAAAATGGCAAAAAAATTGGATAAAAAGCAAGATCTTAGTTTTGTTTATTCTAGTTTCAATTTGGGTAAGAAAAAAATGTTGGCTAAGAAATTTTCACCAATAGAATTACAAAAAAATAATTATATACATACTAGTTCACTTATTCGTCGGGAGGATTTTCCTTTGTTTGATGAAAAATTAAAACGTTTTCAAGATTGGGATTTGTGGTTAACTATGTTAGAACTTGGTAAAAAAGGAGAGTGGATTGATGAATATTTGTTTACCATCATTTCTACAGGAATAATAAGTGGTTGGTTGCCGAAATTTGCTTACAAAAAACCATGTAAAAATTTGCCATGGTGGAGTGAGAAAGTTAGTAATTATGAAAAAGCTAAAAAAATTATTGTAGAGAAACATCATCTTGATGATTTTCAGAAATAATTTTCATAATAAATACAAAGTAGAGTATTCCAAAACCTTGAAATAGAGCAGGAGTTGTAATATTGATAACAAATAGTGAAATAGCTCCGGCAAAAAGTCCTAAATGAAGTGGGCTTTTTTGTTTATAAACTAATTTTGCTAAATAATAAAGTACCATGATAATAAAAAGTAAGAATATGAAGGTACCTACAAAGCCTAGTTCAGCCAACATTTCAAAATAACCCCAATCAAACTGAGTGCGAGTAACTATTTCTTTTGTAGCAGGATCTTCATAGCTTACTTGGGTAGCTAGACCAGAGCCAAAATAGGGATGTGTAGATATTTTTTCTTTTATATCTGGTAACATTGCGAGTCGAATGGCTCCACTAATATCATCACTTGGTTTTTGTATAGAAGATATTTTTAAACCAATAAGTTCTAAACCAATAGAATTGAAACGGCTAGAAACAAGGTTCAAAGAAATAAAGATTGTGATAAATAAAGTTGTAATCGTAAGGGAAGTTAGAAACCATTTTTTGAAGTTATTTTTGTATGCCAAAATCAGCATGCCGAAAGCAAGGGCTAGAAAATAAATACGTGAAAAATTCATGATTAGAATCAACAAAGATAATGATGTCAAAAACCACCATTTTTTATTTGTAGATTGTTTAATCAAATAAGAAATAAAGATTAAAACAAGAGGAACTATGATAATTTGATTGGACAATACTACTCGAAAAAAGTGATTTCCTAGATCTGTAATTTTGCCACCAGCAATGTCACGAAACCAGTGGTAATAAGGGTTTTGTAAAAAACCTAAAGCACTAGAATAAATAAAAAAAGTTAAAAGAGAAAATACTCCTGATAATATGATAAATATCTTGCTGAGACTTATAAAATATTTTTTTGGGAAGTTGGTAAATTCCAAAGTTGGAAATAATAAGAAAACAAAGAAATATAGAATTGCATCTTGTAAAACAAGTATAGTTCCATGTCCATTTTTCAATCCCAAGATTATAGCTAGTAAGATTGTAAAAATAGAAAGTAGGAGAGTGATTAGTATTGGTTTTGGAAGACTCAGATTTAGTTTTCTATTTTTTATTTTTGACCCTAGCCAGGCAAGAGCAAAAATACCAAGAAACCAAGTACGGAGTATTAGTCCACCTAGTTGAAAAAAACCGCCAGCTCCATCTAAGAAAAGTTCTGTTACGAGAATTGTCCAGGCTAGTGGTAGATTTTTTAGAGTCAAATAAGTGAAGCTGATTATCAAAATAGTTGCTAAACTAGAATTCCAAACAAGATTTTGGTAAGTCCAAAAAGAAGCTAGACGTAGAATCAAAAAAAATGTTAGAAGTAAATATTCTAACTTTTTAGGTGTCATTTCTTTATTAAAATTTTTCACATTGAAATGTTTAGATTGGAACACGGATTAAACTAATCTTTCTAACTGTCATTCTGAGTCCCGTAGAGGACGAAGAATCTTTTTTAAATTTATACACTTCCAACTAATTAATTTTCGGAAATAAATCAATTAAATTATAATTATCTTTTTTAATTAATTCTATTTTTTTGATTCTTTTCCAACCTTTTAATTCTTTTTCACGTCGAATGGCATAATTTATATCAGTAAAATATTCGTAGTACACTAACTTATGACATTTATATTTTTTTGTAAAACCATCTATTAATTCATTTTTATGTTCAATCACTCGACGTCTTAAATCATTTGTAACCCCAATATATAAAACGCCACTTATACTTGTCATTATATAAACATAATAATTATTTCCTCCCATAAATTATTTATTAATTAAAATTATTTTAGGAAAGATCCTTCACCGTACTTCGTCGGTTCAGGATGACAAAATTGGTTATTTTAGGAGAGTGTTATCAAAATTTTTACCATAACCATTTATAAACACTGAGACCATCATAGAAGGTTTTCCTTCTAATTGTAATTCCAGTATTTCTAAAGAACTGTCGATAGTGCCAATATATATTTTACCATTTTCTATAGATACTTTACCAGTTTCTATTTTTTTATCACTGGGATACATTTTCAAAAGTTTTAGACGTTTGTCATTCCAAGTAGTCCAGACACCTGGCCATGGTGTGAAAGCACGATATTGATTGTAAATTTCTGATGTAGATTTTTTCCAATCAATTTTACCATCATCTCTGTCTAATTTTTTACAAAATGTTATTTCAGCTTCATTTTGAGTTTGTGGCTTTATTTCATCGTCAATATACTTTGGTATTGTATCTAGAAGCAATTGTGAGGCGATTTGCGCCATTTTTTCATCTAAATCTATATAAGTTTCATCTGCTAGTATTGGTACTGTTTTTTGGCTCAAAATAGGCCCAGAGTCCATACCTCTGTCCATTAGCATGATGGTGACACCTGTTTCTTTTTCACCATTGAAAATTGCTGATTGAATAGGTGAAGCTCCACGATATTTTGGTAGTAGGGAAGTGTGAGTATTTATTGTTCCAAATTTTGGAATATTCAAAATGTTTTCAGGAATGAGTAGACCATATTGAGCGACGATGAATAGTTCAGAGTCATTAACCAATAGTTCGTAGTTTTTTAAGCTTTCTGGTTGATCAATTTCTAATCCAAATTCTTCGGCTAGAATTTTAACAGGGGATTTTTGCAAAATTTGTTTACGTCCAACTGGTTTGTCTGGTTGGGTAATGACTTTTTCTATTTCAAAAAGAGAACTATCAATAAGTCCTTGTAAAATTGTTTTGGCAAATTCGTGTGTTCCAAAGAAAATGATTTTTATTTTTTGCATACTAATGAATATTATACCAATATACTAATGTTACAAATGATACAAATATTACTAATTTTTTTCTACTAAATAATTGTTTAATTGAGTATTTGTATTATTAGTATCATTCGTATAATTTGTATATTAGTATATTTAATTACTCTATCTCGTAAATCCCAGTCGCTTTGTCAATAAACAAAACGCCATTAAGATGATCTACTTCATGTTGGACAGCCTTAGCAAAAAAGTTGTTGGCTTCAAACTCGATATGTTCTCCTTTACGATTTAGTGCTTCTACATAAACATTTTTGTAGCGTTTTACTTTGCCATAAGTTTTTGGTACAGAAAGGCAACCTTCTAATTCCACATGAGTTTTTTTGTTTATTTTTTGCCAAGTTGGATTTATAAGTACTAGATCTTCTACTGGTAGAGTATTGTGTTTGTCCATCTTGAGAGCTTCTCTGCCTATTACACAGACACGAATATTTTTGCCAATCTGAGGTGCTGCCAAGCCAATACCATCATCTTCATACATAGTTTTTATCATGTCGTCAAAAAGTTTTTGACTATTTTCATCACGCACAAAATCAAGATCTACTTCTACAGATTTTTTTCTAAGATTCTCATTAGGGATTGTGATAATGTCTAGTGTCATAGGAATTCTATAATAAATCTCGAAGCGTAGCGAGAGATCTGTAGATCCTGTGCATGTTGCTTCATGAAATATTGAGTTTATTAGTTTATCGGTTTATTAGGCCGAATCTGTTGTGTTTACTAGTTTAAGGAGAAAGCAACGAAATAGGATTAGGATCTATTTTGAAGTTGCCAGGAATATATTGATTGATTTGCCTGATTACTGATAATGAGTTTTTATCAGCAATTTTTAGAGCGAAACCATACCAATATTGCTTACGAAAATATTTTGGTTGCATTTCGTAAGGGCCGAGTATTGTAGCATTTTTGGCTAGTTTTGTCAATGCTGTCATAACATTTTTGGCAGTTTGTTCTGATAGGTTCTTGCTTTTGTTTTCACTATCAGTTCCACAGTAATATTTTACTACATATTGGTAAGGAAATAAACCTAGTTTTTGTCGAGTGTTTAGTTCTGTCCTATATATTCTGTCTTTTTCGCCTAGTGATTTGAAAATAGTATGTTCTGGATTATTAGTTTGAATATAAAATTTGCTTTGTTCATTTCGATAATAATTTATTTCTTGAATATTGTGCCAGATGTTTTCTTGGGATAAATATTCAGGTATCGCTAATTGTCTATCAATATCGAGAAAAATGATCAAGTCAGTCTGTTCCCAGTTGATAGCTTTGATAGCTGCATTTGTACCAATGATAATACGAGCTTGATTAGATGTTGTTTCTAATTGATTACTATCTTTGTCTAGCTTAATAATATCATGAGAACTTTCTGTGTTCATTATTTTTTTTACTTCTTGTTCTACTAACTCTGTGCCGTAGCCATAGTTTTTTATCAATTCACTTTTGCATTCGGGACAGGTAGGGGAGAACTTTTGACTAAATTTGCTGTAAGGTGAATAGAGAATATTTTTGCTTTGGTCGTAAATAAGAGGTAGATTTGTCTGAGGATCACGAGCTATATAACCACAATTTAGACATTGTGTGGTTGTGGCAAAACCTTTTCTATTTATATAAATGAAGACATCTTTGGTAGCTGTTCTTATTCTCTCTTCCAAATCTAGTGAAAAAACACTTTTATTTTGACTAAAATTTTTGTTTGAAATATTTATGACTGTTGGTAAATTTGATTTTGTATTTTTGAATAGTAATTTATCTTTAGTCAATTTTTGGGAGTATTCAATTTGTCCTTTGTTTATTTCGTAATACTTTTCAAAACTAGGTGAAAAACTAGCAAAGCTAATATCGCAAGAATATAATTTTTGTAAAAATTTTACAATGTCTTTGGTTTGGAATTTAGGTGTACTATCCCAACTTTTTAAATTTTCATCATGTTCAAAGTCAATAATAATTTTGTCCAAATTATTGAATGGTAAAAATAGAGCATTGCGTGTACCTATGATAATTGTTTTTTCACCATTTTTTATTTGTAGCCAATTTTCAAATTTTTGTTTGGTACTAAGTTCAGAATACCAGACGACTATTTTGTCTTGTAATTTTTTTGGGAGAATTTTTTTTATTTCTTCAATTTGTCTAACTTCTGGTACTATTAGCAAACTATTATTTTCTATATTTTTATATATTTTTTTATGTTCTTCTTTTGAATTATAAAAATGATAACTTTGGGTATTTTCTTTTTTAGCTTTTTCTGTAAAAGTTTGCAGTGCTATCTTTTGTAATTTTCTTTTTTGTAGTGGCAACAAACTCATTTTTAGTAATACCGAAGGAGATATTAGATAAATTTCAGACAAAAGTAAGTACATCTCCAATTGTTTTTTACTAAAAATAGCTATTTCGTTTACAATACTTTTTAGTTCTTTTAATTTTTCATTATCATTTTTTTCAATATCATAAACAATACCAAAGATACTTTTGGAGCGGAAAGGTATTTCTACCAATTGACCTGTTTTTAGTGATTTTTCCAAATTTTCAGGTATGGTATAATCAAAAAAAGAAAAAGCCCTAGGTAGTCTTGTAAGTGGAATGATTTTGGCAATCACAAAATTAAAATATTTGGTTTTTAAAAGACAAATTCTCCAGTTAGATAGCCAATACCTACACTAGTTTCATAGCAAATATTTTTGAAAGAATAGTTGATGTTTCTTAGACATCCAAGTATTGTAATTATTGAGTTGTAGCCACACTGAGAAGCATTCTTTACAAGTTCTGGATCTAAGTTGACGATACCAGCTGTATTATGAGATTCTAGTAATTCAATAATTTTTTTATCAAATTCTTCACCATCTTTGTGAAAGCCTGCCGGAGAATCACTATTTAAAGCATGTGACAAATCAGCTGAGGCGATAATAGCTATTCGTTTTTCTGATTCTGAAAATATTTCGTATAAAAGTTGTCCAAATTCTAATTGTGTTTTTGGATCTAGTTGAGTATTGCCAATTGGTAATATTTTTATATTTTGGAAGTGTTTTGTTAATTTTGAAAGTGGTATTGATGAACCATGATCTAGTTTTGCTTCGGTGATTAGTTGTACTGGTAAATTTTTTTCGTAAGATTTTTCTTTGATAATATGTCCCAACATTATTTCACCTGTCCATGATTCTTGGGTAGCAAAATCACCAAATTTTTCATAATGAGAAACAAAATTTTCAGACAGGTTTACTGCAAAAGTATTTTCAAAAATATCACCATGTGGAGAAATTATAACAATAACATCTGGTTTACTAGTATATAGATTTTGTTCAAGTTTTTCAAAAGCTGTTATTGTTTTGTTTACTAGTTCTTTTTTGTTTTTTCCTATGCCATCTATAATAATAGGTGGATGAGGTGTGATAGCTGCAAATACTATGGGCATAAATTATAATTTAAAGACTTGATACGTCCGAAGTTGTGACTACATCTAAATTATCAAGTTGTTCGATTAATTGCAAGGGCTGACCTTCTGGAATGATTAGGGCTGCTCCAAAATTTATCCAGACAACATTTTTCCAATTATAGCCATATTGTAAGAAAGTCTCTTCATTGTTGATATGTCTTTTTTTACCATTTTCCATAACATAGATAGTAGCTTCACCTTCTACACCAATGATAGTACCATTTTTTGGTAATAGTGGTTCTGTTTTGTTTAAGTTGTTGAAAGCACTATTGTCTACTTTATCAATAGTTAAATTTGGGAAGTTCAATTGTATTATTTTTTTATCAAGTATTGGAGCATAAGTGTCATCTTTTATATAATAAAAATTGTTGGTTCCTTTCAATTGCACTAGACGACCTGTTAAATCTTTTACATCGGCACTAATATTTTTGCCAGGTAAATATTCAGATAATTCAGTATCTGTGACTTCCATAATTTCGGCAGGATTGTAACCTATAGCTCTGACAACATCATAACTATCAAATTTTCTTTTGTAATCATAATCAAGCAAGTAATAACCAGAAGGGGAACTAACAATAGCATAGTTTGGTAATTTGATTTCTATTCCTTCTTCTAATTTGTCTAGTTCTGATTTTGTTATGGTAATTATAAGTTTTGGATCAAAGCGGGTAATCAAAGAAGTCATATTAGATATTTTTCTTTTTTTGCCATTTTGAATCAAATATACTGTAGTATCAGTAGATGTTTTGGCTAAGGTACCATCTGGATAGCTTTGTTCAAACCAAGATTGCCAGATTGTCCAAAAATTTTGGTTGCCATGCAAATGTGGAGTATAGGTATAAAGAAACGCTGTAGCATTGGTGGCTGGTGTAATATCTTGTCCGTCTATATTATAAGTTTGTCCAGCTCTTTTTATCCAAGCTTGAGAACTTACTTTTTCATAATAACCACGCATTACATCCGCAGCTTTGTCTACTTGTTTGGCAAAACCTTTGTATTCTTGAATACTTGGATCATCTTTACTACAACTGTCGCATACAGCGTAGCCTGTAGCCCAATCTAATTGTTTTTGGCTAGGATTTTTTTCGGTAATTAGACTTTGTTCTTTTTGTAGTTTTACAAGTAAATATTTGGGATTGATATTATATTTTTGAGCTGAATTATAGATGATGCTAGAAGCTTTTTGTCTTGATCCATCTTGGTATTCAGTAATGAAGTCAGCTAAAGCACTATTTTTTTCTTCCAAAAAAATCTGAATATCAGAGACTGTCATGGTATCTTTGTTTTGCAAAGCTTCATCAGTAATAATAAAATTAGGGTTGAATTCAGTTGCTAAAGAAATTTGGGGAAGTAATAAGCTCAGTAGAGCTATATAAACTACAGGTTTTTTCATATTTTTATTTTAGACATTAATTTCTATTTAGTTTTCATATTATAGCATAAAAAATAAAAAAAATCTTGTTTTGGCAAGATTGGATGGCCGTGGGCAAAGAAGTTTTTAGCTTCTGCCCACGGCTGTTAGAGATCGCGGCGTTTGTCAGATCTGACAAACGCCGCAGCGGTTAGTTTTAGGACTGGCATAGCGACCAGTCCAAGGACGACTCCAAGTGCGGAGCCGA
Source organism: Patescibacteria group bacterium (assembly GCA_028687045.1). Lineage (GTDB taxonomy): Bacteria > Patescibacteriota > Patescibacteriia > Magasanikbacterales > UBA922 > UBA1557. The sequence goes on along the minus strand of JAQUAW010000001.1, from coordinate 57,392 downwards.
CCACGGTGCAGAAGATTCCTGCACCCATGTTTCCTCCGGCCTCGAGGCCGAAGACGGCGCCCGCTATAGCGCCGATGGCCGAACCTACACTGATGTAGGTGTCGGCCTTTGTTCGTCTTATTTCCACACCTCTCCCAAGGTGCAGGTGAGAAGAGACGTTCTGGTACTTCCAGCTCGTTCCTTCTCAGGTCTGTTTGCAGACTTTTGGTCTGCCAAAGATAATGTTAAATAGTTTGACAGCATCTTTGGTAGACAAAATTTGACCTTGTTTAGTCAAAATTGATTAGTCAATCTACTTTAAATTCGTTTTTTTGTCAATAGTTTGATTTTTTGGCTAGATTTGTTATTATATAAGAACTAAGAATTAAGAAATAAGGATTATGACGACTGATTTTGGAAAATTATATATTGTCGCTACACCGATTGGAAACTTAGGTGATATTACTTTGCGCGCTTTGGAAACTTTGAAAAGCGTTGATTTTGTTTTGTGTGAAGATACTAGAGTCACTCAAAAATTGTTGAATCATTATGAAATCACCACTAAGACAATTAGTTATCACCAACATAGTGACGAAAGAAAAGTTTCTGAAATAAAAGAATTGCTTGAAGAAGGTAAAAATTTAGCATTAGTTACTGATGCAGGAACACCGGGTATAAGTGATCCAGGTAATCTTTTAATTAGTGAATTAACTAATAAACTAAGTAACCAATTAACTATTATTCCAATTCCTGGTGTTTCTGCTGTAGTGACAGCACTTTCTATTTCTGGATTTCCTACTGACAAATTTGTTTTCCTTGGTTTTCCTCCACAAAAAAATGGTAGACAAACTTATTTTAAAAATTTAGCAAATATTGAACAGACAGTTTGTTTTTATGAATCAAATCACAGAATTCTCAAAGCCGTGGCAAGTATGCAAGAGTTTTTGAATCCAGAAACTAAGATTTGCATTTGTCGGGAACTTACCAAAAAATTTGAAACGATTTATCGTGGGACAGTAGGTGGACTTGGTGATATGCAGGTGAAGGATAAAGGAGAATTCGTTGTTATCATTTCTAAATAAAAAAGTGAATTTTAAATTTTACGTTTTGTGAATTAAAAAAGTTTAAGAATAACACAAATACTAACGAATAGACACAAATATTTTTTATGTTATTCTAATAATCCAAAAAATAAATATGAATAAGTATTATATTTCAACCGCTATTCCTTATATCAATGGCAAACCTCATATTGGACATGCTCTTGAATATATTCAAACAGATGCAATAGCTCGTTATCATAGACTTGTGGGTAAAGATGTTTTCTTTTTGTCCGGTACTGATGAAAACTCTCTCAAAAATGTACAAGCAGCTGAAAAAGCTGGCAAGGGTGTTCAAGAATTTGTTGATGAATACTACAAAGAATTTTATAATTTCAAAAATATTTTGAATATTTCTTTTGATGGCTTCATTCGTACTACAGAAGATAGACATATGAAAGGTGCCCAAAAATTGTGGAATAATTTCAAGAAAGAAGATTTAGAAAAAAGAAAATACAAAGGTTTGTATTGCGTTGGTTGTGAAGCTTTTTATAAAGAAGAAGAACTCGAGGATGGTAAATGTTTGGAACATAAGACTGTACCGGAAGTGGTTGAAGAAGAAAATTGGTTTTTCAAACTTTCCAATTACCAAGAAAAATTGAAAGAATTGTTAGAAAAAAACATTATAAATATTACTCCAGAATTTCGTAAAAATGAGTGGCTTGCTTTTATAGATAGAGGATTGGAAGATTTTAGTATTTCTCGTAGTGCAGAGCGTGCTCACAATTGGGGGGTAAAAGTTCCAGGTGATGAAAGTCAAATTATGTATGTTTGGGTGGATGCTTTGTCAAATTATATAACAGGTTTAAATTTTGGTAGTAGTGATGAAAGTTTGTTTGCAAAATATTGGGAACAAAATGATCAAGAAAATAGGGAAGTAGTGCATGTAATTGGCAAAGGTATTGGCAAATTTCATGTTCTTTACTGGCCGGCTATGCTTATTTCTGCAGGTTTGGATTTGCCAACAACAGAATTTATACATGGTTATTTGACAACTGAAGGAGAGAAGATGAGTAAATCTCTAGGAAATGTCGTGAATCCAGAAGATGTTGTTACTAAATATGGAACAGATGCTGTACGTTATTATTTGCTTGGAGCAGTTTCTTCAACTAAAGATGGTGATTTTTCAGTATCACGTTTTGAAAATTTCTACACCGCTCATCTAGTAAATGGTATTGGTAATCTTACTTCTCGTATTTTGACTATGATTGAAAAATATCAAGAAAATAAGGTACCAGCCCTTGCAACAGATATTTTTGGAACAGAAAAATTTTGGTTAGATTATGAAAGTGCTTTTGCTAAATTTGATTTTGAAGAAGTAATAAAAAATATCAATTCCTTGGTTTCTAAGATAGATTTGAAAATTTCTGAAGAAAAACCTTGGGAAAAAGTGAAGACTGGTGAAAATATCTCTGTTTTATTGTATCAATTGGTAGAAGGTCTACGACATTTGGCTTTATCACTGGTACCAATTATTCCTGGAACTGCAGAAAAGATTTTGTCTCAATTGAATTTGGAAGTTTCAGACAATTTTGCTGAAGAAAAAAAATGGGGTTTATTGCAAGAAGGAAAAAAAATCAAAAAAGCAGATATTTTGTTTGTAAGATTAGAGAAATAGATTGAACTGCTTTTATAACTAACTATTGACAAATTAACTAAAATATCGTAGTTTGTGGTTGAGGGGAACGGTGGAGTGCTCGCGGCCATAGTCTGGGGAGTTTGCTCCCTAGATGGACTGGTAGTTTGCTCTACGTGCGGTGCTGACGTGCCTCCTTCGCGTCAATACCCGTAGTCGACAGACAAACGTGAGTCCCACCGTTCTCCTCACAAACCACAAAAATAATTGCCCAATATTGGGCTTTTTTATTTACTTTTTATTTTTTTTATAGTAAAATATAAGCATAATTTTTATTATATATGTATGAATGTCACTGATATCATTTTTCTTATAATTATAGGTAGTTTTGGTATTTATGGTTTTTGGTCTGGATTTGTCCGTGCATTTGGATCACTCATTGGTACTTTCTTAGGTGTTTATTTGGCCGGTAGATATTATCAGGATTTGGCTAATTGGCTTATTTCTGTAACAGGTTGGGGAGTAAATACTAGTAAGGTTTTGATGTTTGTTTTGGCTTTTTTTATTATTACTAGTTTGGTTGGTGTTTTGTTTTGGTTTATTGATAGAATTTTTAAGATAGTTTCTATCGTTCCTTTTGTCAAAACTTTCAATCGTTTGTTTGGTTTAGGTTTGGGTATTATTGAAGGTATTCTAAGTCTTGGCTTGTTTGTATATTTTATTGAAAGAATTCCGCTTTCTGAAAAAATAATGACAAGTTTGGCAAATTCAATAATCGCTCCAATTTTGAGTGATATTGCCTCTATCTTTATTCCACTTTTGCCAAAGGCTTTGCAATTGCTTCATTCTACTGTAGATTACGCTGAGAATTTAATTCGTTAATAGGGATACGAAATACGAAAAGTACGAACATACGAAAGTTCCGTAGTTCGTACTTTCGTAAATTTTCGTATTTCGTATCCAGTTAATAGTATGTTGTTTGACTCTCACTGCCATATACAATTCAAAGGTTTTGATGAAGAGCGTGAAAAAGTGCTTGAAGTTTGTGCTGAAAAAAATATTTGGCTTCATGCTATTGGTACCCAAAAAGAAACGAGTAGAAAAGCGGTGGAGTTAGCTGAAAGTAATTCTAATATTTTTGCTTCAATCGGGATTCATCCAATACACTTATTTCCAACTTATGTCGATGAAGAAGAATCATCTTTTGTTTCTCGTGAAGAAAATTTTGATGAAGAATATTTTGCTGAACTTGCTAAGTCAGACAAAGTAATTGCAGTAGGGGAATGTGGTTTTGAATTGTATCATGTTCCGAAAGACAAAACAGTTGAAGAAGTTTTGAAAAAACAAAAAGAAATATTTTTGGCGCAATATCATTTTGCTATAAAACATAATTTACCATTGGTAATTCACGTTCGTGATGCTCACAAAGAGCTAATTGCTGTATTAGAAACATTACCTAAGCCAATACGTGGAGTAGTACATTGTTTTAGTGGAGATTGGGAAGTTGCTCAAAAATATTTGGATTTTGGTTTGTATCTGGGTTTCACGGGTATTATCACTTTTCCTAGCAAAAAGACAGAACCAAAAATTCAAAAAGATTTGTGGGAAGTAGTAAAAAATGTTCCTTTGGATAGATTTTTGATAGAAACAGATGCTCCATATCTCGCTCCTCAAAAGTATCGTGGCAAACGTTGTGAACCTTGGATGGTAGAAGAAGTCCTCAAACAAGTAGCTATTATAAAAGATTTGAGTGTTAAGGAAGTCCAAAATATTATTTGGGAAAATAGTTTGAGGTTGTTTGATAAGATTAAAATTTAGGTTTTGAGGGATACGAAATACGAACAGTACGAAATTACGAAAGTTTTGATTGAAAAATTTATAAAATAAAAAAGAATCTCGGTAATTTTGAGATTCTTTGTTATTTAAGAGTAAATAACGCTTATTTGTTTTAGAACAACAAATTCCAATTTGTCAAGGGTAATCAGATTGACATCGTATTTGTTTTTGCTAAACTGATGGCGTGTTATTTTTTGGCCAAATTTTGTCTAGTTATTATTATTCACAACAAATTTGCTAAATAATTGACTAAATGGGTTAAAACAGTTATAATAGCACCGTTTTTATTCTAGACATTCTTTCAAAAAATATGTCTCTTTTACCAGAAGATCCAAAAGATAGAAAATATATGATGTTGGGTCTACGTATTGTGGGTGATTTTGGAGCCATAATTGCTGTACCTATTATAGTTTTTGTCTTAATTGGTCAGTGGCTTGAAGGTAAATATGGACACGCTCCTTGGTTTACTATCTCAGCTTTTCTCTTGGCTGCCTTTCTTTCTACTAAAATGATTTATAAGAAAGCTAAGTTGTATGGGGAAGAGTATAAGAAACTTGACGAAAAAAAATAAATAAAACTTTTTAGAGAGTTCCTCCCCTTGTAGGGGAGGTCAGGTGGGGTTCGACGTTGATTAAATTGTCATTAACCCCCTCTAGCTCCCCCTACAAGGGGGAGAACACCATTAATTATGGAAATCAAAATAAATAAATTATGAGCGCAGAAATTCACATTCCTACACTTGCTCCAGAAGCAGTATTTCACATTGGTAATCTAAATATTACCAATACTATGGTAAATGCTTGGCTTGCGATTGTCATTTTTTTGATTTTAGGAATTTTTATAAAAAGAAGTATAAGTTTGAAACCAGGAAAATTACAAAATGCTAGTGAATTTTTCTTAGACACGCTACTTGGTTATTTTGATCAAGTTACAGGAGATAGAAAAAAGACTATTAGATTTTTGCCAATAGTTGGTGCTATCTTCTTTTTTATTTTGTTATCAAATTGGCTTGGACTTTTACCAGGTACAGGAAGTATTACTGTTGGACACAATATGTTGCTTCGTCCTGCCAACACTGATTTGAATCTTACTCTCGCTATGGCACTTGTTTCTGTGATTGGTTCGCATCTCTATGCTTTTGCTACTATTGGTGTTTTTACACATTTGGGTAAGTTTGTACAAATAAAAAATGTTTTCAAAAGTTTTAAAAAATTCAAAAATGGTATTGGCGAAGGGTTCATTGCTGTTTTTGCAGCTATCATTGAATTTGGTGTGGGTCTTATCGAAATAGTTTCTGAGGTTGCAAAAGTTGTATCTCTTTCTCTACGTCTTTTTGGTAATATTTTTGCTGGAGAAATCTTGATTTCTGTGATTTCGGCTTTAGTTGCGGCTTTTGTTCCAACACCTTTCATGTTACTTGAGATATTGGTAGGTGTGATTCAAGCTACGGTATTTGCGATGCTTACTTTGGTATATATGACGGTAGCCACTTCTGTTCCACATGGAGATGAAGAAGAAGCACATCACTAAAAGACATTTCAATCTTCAATCTTCTTGAAATTTTCAAGGGGACTAAGATCGAAAGGTCACTTAATTTATAAGATACTCATAAACGACTTAAAAAATCCAACTCCAGTCGTCAAAAAAGTATCAGTAAGAATAAGAATATGGATCATTTATCTGTAGTCGTACTAGCCAAAGCCATTGTTATGGGTATTGGTACTATAGCTCCTGCTTTAGCAATCGGAAAATTGGTTGCAAAAGCTATGGAAGCTATTGGACGTAATCCAGAAGCTGCTGGTAAAGTTTTTGTACCTATGCTTTTGGGTGCTGCTTTTGCCGAAGCTATTGCTATTTACGCTCTAGTTGTTGCTTTCACTTTAAAATAAATCGTTGTAGACTAAGTTTACTAGCTAAAAACTGGTAAACTTGGTTTCATTGGTTTATTTGTTTGAAAATAATACAAATGTTACACAAATAAACACAAATAATTATTTACTTGTTTAATATTATTATGACAGAAGAAACATTAAATACACATGAGGAAACAGGCGTTGCTGAACAAAGTTTACCAGCATCTTTGGGTTTAAATGCTCAACTTTTTGTTTTTCAACTTATTAACTTTACTGTTGTTGCTATAATCTTATGGTTTTTGATTTTGAAACCTTTGACTAAAACATTGGCTGAACGTAAAAAAATGATTGATGATAGTATTGATAATGCTAAAGAAATTGAAACTAATTTAGCTCTTAGTGAAAAAGAATATCAAGACAAATTGAAAGAAGCCAAAGCTGAAGCTAATAAAGTAATTGAAAAAGCACATACTGAAGCTAAACAACTTGGTGAGGATATGAAAGTAAAAGCTAAAAGTGAAGTCGAAGTGATTGTGGATCAAGCTAAAAAAAGTATTCAAACAGAAAAAGTACAAATGATGGAAGAGATTAGACAGGAATCAGCTACACTTATTGTAACTGCTTTAGAAAAAATCTTGAATGAAAAAATGGATGGTAAAATTGACAAAAAAATAATTGAAGATAGTTTAGCTAGTCTAAAAAAATAATAATAAATTAATTGAAAAAGTATTTTAGAATCATTTGAAAGTTTTGTAAATTAAAATAATTTAGATTTAAGAAATATCCCTCCCCGCCGATTCGGCGGGTCGGAATGACGTAAATATATGAAAATTTCTAATAAACAATTTGCTGAAGCTCTTTACGAATTGACTATTGGTTTGAATGCTAGTGATTTAGATATTGTTTTGAAAAATTTTGTGGGTCTACTAGCTAAAAAACACAAAATAAAACAAACCAATAATATTATAGCTGAATTTGAAACTATTCTTAAGAAGAAACAAGGAATAGTTGAATTGGAAGTAACTTCTGCAAGAGATTTGGATAGTGAAATTATCAAAAAAATTAAAGAATCTTTTGGTAAAGAAGTTTTTGTTCAAGAAAAGATTGATAAAAATTTGATAGGTGGTATTAGAGTGAAAATAGAAGATAAAATATTGGATGCTAGTGTGAAAACACAATTGACAAATTTAAAAAAAAGTTTAACTATTTAAAAAAACATTTAAATTAAAAGAAGCGTTCGCAGGGTCTACAGATCTTTCGCTCCGCTCAAGATTAGTAAAAAATATATGTCTACAAATCAAGTAATCGAAGAACTAAAAAAACATATTTCTGCTTTTCAAAAAACAGTAGAAGTAGAAGAAGTCGGTACTGTTATTGAAGTAGGGGACGGTATTGCTCGTATGAGTGGTCTGACAAGTTGTCAATCTCAAGAGATGCTTGAATTCCCAGGCGGTATTATGGGTGTAGCTTTGAATTTGGAAGAAGAAACTGTAGGTGCTATGATTTTGGGTGAATATGAAAAAATCAAAGAAGGTGATACTGTCAAGAGAACTGGTAGAATTTTGTCAGTACCAGTTGGTGAAAAAGTGATTGGTCGTGTGGTAAACGCTCTTGGACAAGCTATTGATGGTAAAGGTGATATTGTTACAAAAGAATTTTATCCTATCGAAAAAACAGCTCCTGGTGTGATGAGTCGTCAACCTGTTGGTGTTCCTGTACAGACTGGTATCAAAGCTATTGACGCTATGATTCCAATTGGACGTGGACAACGTGAGCTTATCATTGGTGATCGTCAAACTGGTAAAACAGCTATTGCAATTGATGCTATCATCAACCAAAAAGGTCAAAACATGAAATGTATTTATGTAGCTATTGGACAAAAAGAGTCAAAAGTAGCTCGTATCGTAGCTAAACTTGAAGAAAATGGTGCTATGGAATACACAACTGTAGTGGTAGCTGGTGCATCTGATCCTGCTGCGATGTCTTTTATTGCTCCGTATGCTGGTGTAACTATGGCTGAATACTTCGCTGATAAAGGTGAAGATGTCTTAATCGTTTATGATGATTTGACAAAACAAGCTTGGGCTTATCGTGAAATTTCTTTGCTTTTGAGACGCCCACCAGGACGTGAGGCTTATCCTGGAGATGTTTTTTATCTTCATTCCCGTCTTTTGGAACGTGCTTGTAACTTGAACAAAGAACATGGTGGTGGATCTATTACCGCTCTTCCTATTATTGAAACACAAGCTTCTGACGTGACTGCTTATATTCCAACCAACGTAATTTCTATTACTGATGGACAAATTTTCTTGGAAACAGATTTGTTTTTCAAGGGTATTCGTCCAGCTGTCAACGTCGGTATCTCTGTTTCTCGTGTAGGTGGTGCTGCTCAAACTAAACCAATGAAAAAAGTTTCTGGTAAAATTAAGCTTGCTCTTGCTCAATATCGTGAACTTGAAGCTTTTGCTCAATTTGCTAGTGATCTAGATGTCGAAACAAAGAAACAATTGGATAGAGGTGCTAGAGTAGTAGAACTTATGAAACAACCTCAATATAGTCCGATGCATGTTGAAGATCAAGTTGCTTCTATTTTTGCAGTAGATAATGGTTATTTCGATGATGTTGTTGTTACTGATATTTTGAAAACAGAAGAAAAATTTTTGGATTTTGTTAGAGGTAGTCACCAATCATTGTTAGAAAAAATCTCTAAAGGTGAATGGGATGATAGTATCATTGCGGATTTGAAAGGTGTTTGTGAAGAATTTAAGAAATAATACGCAGAATAATTAGATAACAACGCGGATTAACACAGATACTTTAAACTTTAAACTTTTTATTTAATAATATGGCTGTAAGTGCTAAAGCAATAAAAACTAGAATCAAATCAGTTTCCAACACCAAAAAAATTACTAAGGCGATGGAAATGGTTTCGGCTGCCAAAATGCGCAAAGCTGTGCAGGCTGCTTTGGATACTAGAGAATACGCTACTACTGCGTGGGATTTGTTGATAAATTTGTCAAAGACTGAAAAGGAATCAATGCCTTTGCTTGAGATAAGACAAGTAAAAAGAATATTATTAATTTTGATTACTTCCAATCGTGGTTTGTGTGGAAGTTTCAATTCCAATATTATCAAAAAAACTGCAGCTCAACTAAAAGATCCAAAAAATATTAGTTTTCAACGTGCTCGTAATAAACATACCCAGTCTAGTGAAAGTGTGGAAGTAGATGTGATTGGTATTGGTAAAAAAGGTGCTGATTTTTGTAAAAAACACGGTTACAACTTGATTGCTTCTTTCAATAGTATTTCAGATAAACCAGTACTTGAAGATGTAATGGTAGCTTCTCAAATGATAATTGGAAATTATATAGAAAAAAAATATGATAAAGTTGTAGTATCTTATACAGATTATCGTTCAGCTGTGGCTCAAGAAGCTAAGATTCGTCAAGTGTTACCAATTTCAGAATTTGATTTGGAAAAAATGATTACTGAGCTTGGTCGTGATGAAGATTTGAAAGAAAGAACTTTGAATAAAGGAAAGCAAGAACAATTGAACGAATATTTATTTGAACCAGGTAAAGCTGAAGTTTTGAAAACAATTTTACCTAGACTTGTAGAAATGCAAATATATCAATCTCTACTTGAAAGTTCTGCTAGTGAACACAGTGCTCGCATGTTGGCTATGAAAAATGCCGGTGACTCAGCAAATGATATGATCAAAGAATTGAATCTTACTTATAACAAGACTAGACAAGCTGCTATTACTCAAGAAATTGCGGAAATTGCTGGTGGTGCTGCAGCGTTAAATTAATAAATATTTTAAAACAAATCAATTAATTAAATAAAAAGTATGAGTGAAAAAAATACTGGAAAAATATCACAAATTATCGGCGTTGTCGCTGACGTCAAATTTGAATCAGGCGATCTACCTGAAATTTATAATGCGCTTGAAATCAAAATGCCAAATGGTGAAACTTTAATTTTGGAAGTTCAACAACATTTAGGATCTGGTACTGTTCGTGCTATTGCTATGAGTAGTACTGATGGCTTGAAGCGTGGTGCTGAAGTCACTGATACTGGCGCTCCAATCTCTGTTCCTGTTGGTCCAGAAACTTTGGGACGTATGTACAATGTAGTAGGTGAGACAATTGACGGCAAAGGCGAAAGTAAAACTAAGAAAAAATATTCTATTCATCGTAAAGCTCCAAGTTTCAAAGAACAATCTACAAAGTCAGAAGTTTTGGAAACTGGTATCAAAGTTATCGACTTATTTTGTCCATTTTTGAAAGGTGGAAAAGTTGGTTTGTTTGGTGGTGCTGGTGTAGGTAAAACAGTTATCATTCAAGAACTTATTCGTAACATTGCTCAAGAACATGGTGGTTATTCTATGTTTGCTGGCGTTGGTGAACGTACTCGTGAAGGTAATGATCTTTATCGTGAAATGGAAGAATCTGGAGTTTTGGACAAGACTGCTTTAGTCTTTGGTCAAATGAATGAACCACCAGGGGCACGTGCTCGCGTGGCTCTTACAGCTCTTGCTATGGCTGAATATTTTCGTGATGAAGAAGGAAAAGATTTGCTTTTGTTTATTGATAACATTTTCCGTTTTACACAAGCCGGTTCAGAAGTTTCTGCTTTGCTTGGACGTATGCCTTCAGCTGTAGGTTACCAACCAACTTTGGCAACAGAAATGGGAGCACTCCAAGAACGTATTACTTCTACTGACAAAGGTTCTATTACTTCTGTACAAGCTGTTTACGTTCCAGCTGACGATCTTACTGATCCAGCTCCTGCTACTACTTTTGCTCATCTTGATTCTACAGTTACTTTGAATCGTTCACTTGCTTCACTTGGTATTTATCCTGCTGTTGACCCTCTTGATTCTGGTTCTACTATTCTTGATCCAAATATCGTAGGAGAAGAACATTATCGTACAGCTCTAGAAGTACAAAGAGTTTTACAACGTTACAAAGATTTGCAAGATATCATTGCTATTCTTGGTATGGAAGAATTATCAGATGATGACAAACTTACAGTTACTCGTGCTCGTAAATTACAAAAATTCTTGAGTCAACCTTTTCACGTTGCTGAAGTTTTCACAGGTAGTCCTGGAAAATATGTCAAATTGGCTGATACTGTACGTGGTTTCCGTGAAATTCTTGATGGTAAACATGATGACAAACCAGAGCAAGCTTTCTACATGAAGGGTGGAATCGAAGAGGTTAAATAAATAAAACCATATCTCTACATTATCTCCATTTATCTCCTTATAATAAGATAGAGATAAAATAGAGATATATTGAGATAAAATTTGTATCTATGTCAACACAAACTTTAAAATTTACAATAATCACACCAGAAAAAAAAGTTTACGAAAATGATGTTTTTCAAGTAAGTATTCCAACAACTTCTGGTGAAATTACCGTATTGCCAAGCCATATTCCTATGGTTTCTGTTCTTCAAGCTGGAGAAATGAGAATCAAAGATAAAGATGGTGAACATCCTTATGCTATCTCTGGTGGTTTTTTGGAAGTGAGAGCAAATAGTGAATTAGTCATCTTGGCTGATAGTGCTGAAAGAGCTGATAATATTGATCTTGCTAGAGCTGAAGAAGCTCATAAGAGAGCTGAAGAAGAAATGGAAAAAGTCAAAAATATTGAAGATGTTGATTATGCTAGACTGCAAGCACTTATTGATAAAGAAATGAACAGAATCAGGGTTGCCAACAAATACAGAAAATTAAGATAAAAGGTAAAACCACTTTTCAAAAGTGGTTTTTTGATTTTTTCATGTGTATAATATAAATTTATTGGGTTGACAATTAGTTTATTTAGTGAGAAAATATGTCCTGTTATAAATTTGCCAATCATAGGTATATTTATATTTTAGTGATTTTTTGTAAAGTATAATAAAATATTATTTTAAGGTCTATATGTTGAAACTTTTTGTAAAAATATTCAAAACACCAAAAAATATAATTTCTATTTCAAAAGATGATCTTAATCAAAAGGATTTTTTTGAAATTGGAGAAAAAATACAAGATAAAGTAAAAAAATTATTTAGGGGTTCTTTGGCTATCAGACAAATTGATGCTGGATCAGACAACTCTTGTGAACAAGAATTGGTAGCTTTGTCTAACAGTTTCTATGATGTTGAACGTTTTGGTATTCATTTTGTGGCTTCACCAAGACACGCTGACATGTTGCTTGTGACTGGTCCTGTAGCGAAAAATATGGCCAAGGCTCTCAAAGATGCCTATGATGGCACACCTAACCCAAAAATTGTGGTAGCAATAGGGGATGATGCTATTGATGGTGGAATATTCAAAGATTCTTATGCTGTGTTAAATGGTGTAGATTCAGTGATACCTGTAGATTATCAAATTCTGGGTGATCCTCCTACACCTACTTTTATTCTTCAATCATTACTCAAGATTCTTGAAACAATAGAAAATAAACCTTCACAAAAAAAATAATATGTTAGAAATCATTACCTCACCAATTAGCTTTTTTATTTTACTTTCCTTATTTTTTGTTGGAGGCATTGGATCTTTGTTTTTCCTCAAAAATGATAAATATGCAAATGGCTGGGGTAGTTTTTTTGCTATCGCTGGTTCTTTATGGGGTTTGATTTTTTCTATTACAGCAATTTTGACAAAAAGTAGTTTGTTGTTTGATCTGAAAACATCTGTTTTTTCACTTTTTACATTGTCTTTTCATATCGACTTGTTGTCTAGTTTTTTTGTTTTTGTAGTTTCTTTGATAGTCTTATTCTGTTCTATCTATGGTGTAGGTTATATAAAACATTATTACAAAAAATATAATATTGGCGCTCTTGGATTTTTCTATAACATTTTTATTGCCAGTGTTATTTTAGTAGTAACTTCTTCTAATGCTCTTTTTTTCCTTATTTTTTGGGAAATAATGGCAGTTACTTCATATTTCTTGATTGTTTATGAAAAAAATGATCAAGATAATGTAAAGGCAGGTTTTTTGTATTTGGTGATGACTTATATTGGTACAGCCTTTATTATTTTAGCTTTTTTACTTTTGTTTAAGTATATTGGTTCTTTTGATTTTCTAGTGATAAAAGAAAATATAGCTCTTGTTCCTGCATTTATAAAAAATATTATTTTTGTTTCTGCTTTTATTGGTTTTGGCTTGAAAGCTGGTATTATCCCATTGCATATTTGGTTACCAGCCGCTCATCCAGCTGCTCCTTCTTATGTTTCAGCAATACTCTCAGGTGTTATGATCAAGACTGGTATCTATATGATGGTAAGATTGTTTTTGGATATTCTTTCTCCAGCACCATACTGGTGGGGATTAGTAATCTTGGTGGTTGGTTCAATCTCATCTCTACTCGGAGTTTTATATGCTTTGACTGAACATGATATCAAGAGATTGCTTGCTTATCATAGTATAGAAAACATTGGTATTATTTTGCTTGGTTTGGGCAGTGCTTTGACTTTTTATTCTCTAAATTTACCAGCTTTGGCTTTGCTTGGCCTTGGTGCAGCATTATTTCACACACTTAATCATGCTATTTTCAAGGCTTTACTCTTCTTAAGTGCAGGCTCGGTAATAAGCCAAGTACATACTCGTAATATGGAAGAATATGGTGGTCTAATAAAGTACATGCCACAAACAGCTTTCTTCTTTCTTATTGGTTCAATTGCTATTTCTGCTTTGCCACCGTTTAATGGTTTTTTTAGTGAATGGTTGACTTATCAAGCTTTGTTTCAAGGAATAAATCAAATGCAGTTTGTAACACAATGGATCTTTATTTTGGCAGCAGGATCATTGGTATTTACTGGGGGATTAGCACTTGCTTGTTTTGTCAAAGCTTTTGCTGCTACTTTTTTGGCTCGTCCACGTAGTGAGGAAGTGAAACATGCCAAAGAATCTCCTTTTTCTATGCGTTTAGGTATGGGCGCTTTAGCATTATTAACACTTTTGTTTGGTGTATTTTCTGGATATGTAATTAGTCTTATCAATACCGTAAGTCAAAGTTTGAGTATCTTCAAAAATTCAGCTTCTGCTGTAAATATTTCTTCTAACCAGAGTATGACTGTTTCTGATGGATTTTCTTCAATCTCTGGTATGTTTATTTTTCTTTTACTTGTGGTTGCTACTTTTTTGGTAATTTTCGTTTTCAAAAAAGTAATTAACAAAACACAAAAAGAATGTAAGACCAATACTTGGGATTGTGGTACAGATCTTACTCCACGTGCTGAAATAACAGCTACAGGATTCTCACGATCAATAATATTGATTTTCAAAGGTTTGCTCAAACCAACTATTCAAAATAATATTGAGTATTATGATGATCAAAATAGATATTTACCAAAATCAAGAACAATAACTTTGAGTATTAGTAATATATACAATACTTACTTTTATCAACCTATACATATAGTAATCAATAAGTTATCTGTAAAAGCTAAGACTATACAGAATGGTAATATCGATCTTTATATCACTTATATTTTTGTAGCTCTTATGCTAGCTCTACTCGTAATATTATAATTTTATGTCAATATTTATTTGGATAATCCAATTATTTTTTGTACCAGCTTTGTCACCTTTGTGTATTGGTATTATTAGAAAAATAAAAGCTAAGTTACAAAATCGTCAAGGTGCTAATATTTTTCAACCTTACAGAGATATCTGGAAACTTTTACACAAAGATGAAGTAATAAGTAATGACGCTTCTTGGGTTTTTCGATTTACTCCTTATATTGTTTTTGCAGTAACTTTGGTAGTTGGCTTTAGTATACCTATCTTTTTTCCACGCATTGCAGGTTTTGTTACTAGTGATATTTTATTTGTTGTTTATACTTTAGCTATTGGTACTTTTTTTATGGCTTTGGCTGGTGTTGATACAGGTAGTGCTTTTGGTGGTTTTGGTTCAAGTCGTGAAATGACTATTTCAGCTTTAGCTGAAGGAGGCTTCATTTTTTCACTTTTAACCATGGCTTTGATAGCTGGTTCTAGTAATTTGTTTGATATCGCAAGTTTTAGTCAATCAATTGGTGGTCAATACTTTTTGCCAGTATTACTTGCTTTTGGTGGATTTTTCATTGTTTTATTGGCTGAGACTGCCAGATTTCCTTTTGATAATCCAGCTACTCATTTGGAATTGACTATGGTGCATGAAGCTATGATTTTGGAATTTTCTGGTAAACGTTTGGCACTGATGGAATGGGCTGCTGCCAACAAATTACTTATTTTTATGGTACTTGGCGCTAACTTATTTTTTCCATTTGGTTTTGGTACTGATGTTGGGTTGGCTTCGATATCTTTGAGTATTTTTTATTTTTTAATAAAAATATTTTTATTTTGTGGTGCTATTGCTGTGCTAGAATCAACTATTGCTAAATTTAGATTTTTTCGATTGCCAGATTTATTATTTATTTCTTTTATTTTCAATGTTGTGGCAATTGGACTTATTTATTCAATTAAATAAAACATCTAACTTTGTTTTTTATAGTGATAATTTATGAATCTATTAACTTTACAATTTTTATCTGAGATAGTTCTATTATCTGTTGTCTTTTTGCTTATAATGAAGAAAAACGTTTCAGCTGTGTATACTTATGCCTTGCAATCATTAGTAGTTGTTATTATATTATTAAATTCTTTTTTTGAGACCAAAGATTTGTGGATGTTATTAGTTATACTTGTGATGTTGATTGTCAAAGTTATTGTAGCACCAAAGTTTTTTATTAGTCTGATCAAAAAATATGCTTTGTCTTTTTCTGTTAGTACTTATCTAAATACACCAATTACTTTAATTGTTATTGCTGTTTTAATTTTTATAGCTCATTCACAAAAGTTTGTTCCTTTGACTAGTATTGTGTCAGATCATCAAATGCTGTTATCTCTTGCTTTGTCATCGATGTTTCTTTCTTTGTTTTTGATAGTCAATCGTAAAGGGGCTTTGTCACAAATTATTGGTATTTTGTCTTTTGAAAATAGTATCGTGATGTTTGCTGTTTTTGCTGAGTTAGAGCAGTCGGCTTCTCTTCAATTAGGAATTATTTTTAATATTTTTATTTGGATTATGATTGCCTCAATTTTTATTTCAATGTTGTATAAACATTTTGGAACATTGAATGTTTCTTCAATGAAAAAATTAAAAGATTAAAAATATGGAAATTTTTTTTATAATAATAACTTTGTTTATTGCAGCGATAATAAATCTTCTTTCTAAAAGAAAAGTAGTTATTGAAGTTGTATCAGTAGTTTCTTCATTAATTTCTTTGGTGTTGTCTATTGTAGTAGCTCTAAAAGTGTCTTCATTGGGAATTTATACACCAGGTTCTGGAAGATTTTTTTCAATTGATTCTTTGGGTGCTATTATTGTCTTGGTTCTTGGTTTTGTTGGTTTTGCTACTACTATTTATTCTGTACAATATTTACGTCAAGAAATGCAAAAAAGTATTATTGGTTTTACACGTGTAAAACAATATTTTGTTTTGTTGAATATGTTTTTTGTAGCGATGTTTTTGGCAATTACCTCTAGCAATCCTATTTTTGCTTGGATTTCTATTGAAGCTACCACACTGTCTACTGCCTTTTTGATAAGTTTTTACAATAAACCATCAGCGATTGAAGGAGCTTGGAAATATTTGATTATCAATTCTGTTGGTTTACTTTTGGGATTTTTTGGAACATTATTATTTTTTACCTCTATTGATTTGTCTAGTGTTGGTTTGGTGGACTGGCAAACATTGACTAGTAATGCTATTCATCTTGACCCCTTGCTTGCTAAAATTGCTTTTGTTTTTGTACTTATTGGTTATGGTACTAAGATTGGTTTTGTACCAATGCACACTTGGAAACCAGATGCTTATAGCAAAGCACCAGCACCTATAGGCGCTTTGTTATCCGGCGCTTTGTTGCCAATTGCTTTTGTGATTATGCTTAGATACAAGGTTATTGTAGACATTGCCGTTGGACCTTTGTTTAGTCAAACACTATTGATTGTTTTTGGTCTATTGTCTATTGTTGTCTCAGCTTTGATTATGTTCAATGCCAAAAATTACAAAAGATTGCTTGCTTATTCTAGTATTGAAAATGCCGGTGTAATGGCACTTGGTTTTGGTTTTGGAGGATTAGGTATTTTTGCAGCAATACTTCATATTGTTTATCATTCTTGTGTCAGAGTCGTACTCTTTTTATCTACAGGAAATTTGTTATTGAAATATAGTTCTGCCAAAATTTTCAATGTCAAAGGAGCTTTGAAAGTCTTGCCTGTGACGGGTGTACTTTCCCTTATTGGTTTTCTGATTGTGACAGGTGTGCCACCATTTGGAATGTTTATGACCAAACTTTACATTTTGTCAGCTGGTATGAAAGAGTATCCTGTCGTTAGTTTGATTGCTCTGTTTTTTCTCGCTTTAGTTTTTGTAAGTTTTTTGAAACATTTTACAGCTATGTTTTTTGGAGAAAAACCAGACAATATTGAAAAAGGTGAAAATAATATTTGGTTGTTTATTCCACAAATTTTATTTGTTACTATTATAGTTATTTTGAGTGTCTATTTGCCACCATTTTTGCAGACTTTAATTAATAATGCTGTTTTGCAATACTAATATGATAAAAGAAAAAATACAATCATACCTTCCAAAGAATGCTAACGTAGAGTATCACGATAACTTGGCTATCTTCGAAGTATCTTCTACACAAATAGCTGAAATTGTAGGAGAGTTACATAATCAAAAAAAACTTTCACTTAAGCTAGTCACCGCTACAGACGAAAGAAAAGAAAAAGGAGCTTTCAAAATTTGGTATTTATTTGCTGTACCTGGTGATAATTTTTTTATCTGTCCTTTTATTGAATTGAAAAATACTACTGATTTTCCTTCATTGGCTAACCTTGTACCTGAAATATTAAACTACGAAAGAAGAATTCAGACTTTTTTTGGTTTAGTAGCTACAGATATTCCAGACAATAGACCGCTTATTTTGCATGAAAATTATCCAAGTAATGTTTTTCCTCTTAGAAAAGATTTTGAATGGAAAACCAAATTGAAAGAAGTAACCGGTAAATATGAATTTCAAGAAGTAAAAGGTGAGGGGATTTATGAAATTCCTGTTGGACCAATTCATGCTGGTATTATCGAACCTGGTCATTTTCGTTTTAGTATGGCTGGAGAAAGTATTGTGCAACTTGAACCACGTTTGGGATATGTACACAAAGGTAGTGAAAAATTATTTGAAGTTTTGTCTTTGGAAAATAAGATACGTTTGTCAGAAAAAATTTCTGGTGATAGTTCTTTTAGTCATTCTTTAGCTTTTTGTCAAACTATAGAAAAATTAGCTGGAATTGAAGTGCCAAAACGTGCTTTGTATTTGAGAACCATTTTTGCTGAACTTGAAAGACTAGCTAATCATTTTGGTGATATTGGAGCTATTATGATGGATACTGGTTTCAGTTTTGGTGGAGCCAATGGATCACGTTTGCGTGAAATGATGATGCAAATAAATGAAAAATTAACAAAAAGTAGATTTTTGCGTAGTGTAAATACTATTGGTGGTGTAAAAAAAGATTTAAACAAAAGTGAACAAGATTATCTAAGTAAAGAACTGATAAAAATTGCTAAAGATTTTGAAGAAGTGATTGCTATCGCTGAAGATAGTGCATCACTTTTGAATCGTCTAAAAGGTACAGGCATCATTTCTCTAGAAGTAGCTAATAACCAAGGTACTCTGGGTGTCGCTGGTAGAGCTGTAGGTGTAAAACATGATACACGTGTTGATCACCCTTATGCTGCTTACGCCGAAGTTTCTATGGGGCAAATACCTGTAGAAGAAGAGGGTGATGTCAACGCTAGATTTCAGATTCGTTTAAAAGAAATTCGTAAATCATTGGAAATAGTACAAGAATCTTTGCAAAAAATACCTGAGGGAGAGATTATTGTAGCCAATATTACTAGCCTTATTTTGCAAAAAAGTGCTTATGCTGTAAGTATGG
Source organism: Patescibacteria group bacterium (assembly GCA_028687045.1). Lineage (GTDB taxonomy): Bacteria > Patescibacteriota > Patescibacteriia > Magasanikbacterales > UBA922 > UBA1557. Next base: position 38,067 of record JAQUAW010000001.1, on the reverse strand, counting down.
TGGAAGGTTGGCGTGGAGAGATATCTTATTTCGTAGCTACAGACGCACAAGGCAATATTAGTAGAGTATTTCCAAGAGATCCTTCCTTTGTCAACTGGTCAGCTTTGGGTGAGGCTGGTTTGAACAATATTGTGCCAGATTTTCCTTTGATTAATAAAAGTTTCAATATGTCATATACAGGAAACGATTTATAAGAATGATTGTTTATTAGAAATAAAAAATAAAGAATACCAGTTACAATCTGGTATTTTTTGTTGTTTAAATATTTATCCACTGTTACCCTTGAAATTATACTAAAATTATCTTATAATGTTGTATGTTCTAAATTAGAAATAATGCAAAAAGCAATTTAATTTATATATAATATATAGAATATATGACAGAACAAGAAAAATATCTTGTCAAAAACAACATGCAAGATGTTGTGACAACAGTAAATATTAATGCTACTTTTAGAGAAGCATTGCAAAAAATGGTTGACGGTCGTACCAATGGAGTGGTTGTCGTTGACGATGAAAAATATGTAAAAGGGATTTTGTCTAGTATGGATTTGATTCAATATGTAGTTCCAGATTATTTGGAAGAAGACAAACATTTAGCTTCTTTTGAGGCGGCTGAAGAATTTAGTGTTAGAATCAAAGAAGTTGCTGATGAACCTATTACCAAATTTATGACCAAAGAGGTTCACACTATCAAAGAAAGTCATACTTTGATGGAAGCTGCTACTATGCTTTCTGAATTCAAGATTCGTCAAATTCCAGTAGTCGATGCTGAAGAAAAATTGGTTGGCTATATCAATCGTACTGATATCAAAAAAGCTATCGCTCGTGTACTCGGAATTCATTAATAAATATAATAAAGATTTATAAACTATATGGGAATCTTTTTTTGGATTACACTTGTTGTCTTTATTACTACTTACGCTATTATCATCTCTGAAAAAATTCATCGTACTGTCATTGCTATGGCTGGTGCGGGATTGATGGTTTTGCTTGGTATTGTGACACAAGAAAAAGCAATTGAGGGGATTGACTTCAATACTCTAGGCCTTTTGATTGGTATGATGATTATTGTGGGAATAGCCAAACACAGTGGTATGTTTCAATATGTGGCTATCTGGGCTACCAAAGTTGGTAAGGGTAACCCTGTAAAAATATATATATTATTACTAACTATTGTTGCTGTTTTTTCTGCTTTGCTCGACAATGTGACTACTGTACTTCTTATGATACCAGTCACTTTTGTGGTTGCTCATAATTTGAAAATTCACCCTAAGCCATTTCTTATAGGTGCTATTTTGTTGGCCAATATTGGTGGTACAGCTACTCTTATCGGAGATCCGCCAAACATTCTTATTGGTAGTGCTAGTGGTCTTACTTTCAATGATTTTTTGGTTAATCTTGGACCTATTTCTGTTCTTGTTTCTATTGTTACTATTGCACTTTTGGTTTTCATTTATCGCAAGCAACTTGTGGCTACTGCAGAAGCACAAGCTACTATCGCAAAATTTAATCCAAGAGAAGCTTTGTCTGACGTAAAATTGTTAAAAAAAGCATTATTTGTCTTGGCTATAGTTTTGGTTGGATTTTTTACCCATAGTGTAACTCATTTAGAAGGTGCTACTATCGCTCTTGGTGGTGCTGCTCTTATGTTGCTTTTGACCATGCATGATCCAGAAGAACATTTGAAAGAAGTAGAATGGACTACAATATTTTTCTTCATGGGACTTTTCATCTTGGTTGTAGCTCTAGAAGAAGTTGGCGCTATTCGTATGTTGGCTGAAGGTTTGCTAAATCTTACTGGTGGAAACATGACAGCTACTACTTTGAGTGTTTTGTGGGGTTCAGCTATATTTTCAGCTGTAATTGATAATATTCCATTTGTAGCTACTATGATCCCACTTGTCAAAGATTTAGGAACTATTGCAGGACTACCTTTGGCACCAATTTGGTGGGCATTGGCTCTTGGTGCTGATATTGGTGGAAATGCGACCTTGGTTGGTGCTTCAGCCAATGTTGTAGTAAGTGGTATTGCTAGTAAAGAAGGTCATGGTATTGGTTTTTGGGAGTATATGAAGATGGCATTACCTTTGACTTTTGTAGCTTTGGTGATGTGTACTGTCTATATTTTCTTACGTTATCTTGTTTAGAAATTAAAATAAATTAATTAAAATACACCTAGAAAATAGGTGTATTTTTTTATATAAATAACTTTTACAAATAGAACGACAAATTGAAATTTGTCAAGGGTAAAGTAATTGACAGTGGATATGTCAAAGAGTATTATTTTGTGCGTGCTAAAAAATTCAGTTGCTGATTTTTGTCTATTTTTTAGATAGAAACTAGCGACTGAATGGCGTGGGAAGTACTCACGTTGCGAAGTCGCCGTTTCGGAGGCTCACATGAGCTTTTTGGAGTTTTTGGCGGGAGTGTCTCCCGTCATTGTGTTGTTGATGGTTTCCGGCTGGCTAAACAGCCGCCGGAAATCAGGGGCTTCAGGTGGAGATTCCCGCTATTGGGGATCCGCTTGAGGTAATTGCCCAACCATTCACATACACAAAGGAGGAAAGGAGGGGCAAAAAAAATACATCTATTAAATTAGGTGTATTTTTTTGTATAGAGAACTTTTACAAATAGAACGACAAATTACACTCTGTCAAGGATATAGTAATTGACAGTGGATATGTCGGAGAGTATGATTTTGTGCGTGCCAAAAAATTCAGTTGCTGATTTTTGTCTATTTTTTAGATAGAAACCAGCGACTGAATGGCGTGAGAAGTTCTCACGTTGTGAAGTCGCATTTCTAGGAGGTCCAGGTGGATCTTTTGGCAACAGTGCCTTTCTTGGCTTTGTTTCTATTTTTAGCTGCCGCGACAGAGTCGTGGCGGCGCAATACAGCTTTTTTAGGGAGGTGTGTTGGTGCTGTGAACAGTGGAGATATCAAGACTGTTTGCAGACTTTATCACCTACGTAGTATCTCTTTTCTTCCAACTTTTTGTGGTCAACACATCAAAACGCATGAAGGCGTTTTGATGTATATGATTCACTTTTTGGCTAAGCGGCCACAGTGCCGAGTAGTCGAAGAAGTGCATCATAATTTTCTGTTTATTTTTGTTACGTCTGGTATATACGAGTTTAAAGTGGAGGGTTCCGATCATCCTCTTGTAGCTCGGTTCAGCTTTGTGGTGGTGTTTGGCAGAGCCATTCAACACCATTCTTCGGTAAAGCCCCCATTGTGAGGGCTCATCGAAAAAAAAGAAGAACAAAAGGAGGATTGAGATTACTTTAACAAAGGAGGTACGTCGTCTCAATCAATCTAAGTTTTGGTTTTTTGAAACAAAAATTTAGATTGATTTTGACAAAAGATTTGTTAATTATTGTAATTTGAATTTTTTATAATTTATTTTGTAAATAATAATTATAAGATTTTAAAGATAAACAATAATTATTTTTTATTATTGTTTTTTATTTTTTAAAAAAACTATTTTAAAAAAACGTCAAAAGGTGTATAATACTATTGACGTTTTTTTATTGCAAAAAAAATAAATTACTTATGAAAAATAATACCAAAATAACTTTGAAAATTTATTGGCAACAAGCTTGGAAATACAAATGGAGCTTTATGTCTATGTTTTTGTTGTTATTGATTGGTGATGCTTTTTCAATATTGGCTCCTTATTGGTACAAAAAGTTTTTTGATGTCTTGTCTACTAATCCTAATGTTGAGATTCTCTATACCACATTATTTATTATTTTGGGTATAAAAATTTTGCAGTGGTTTTTTATCCGTGTCATGGCTTTTTTGTACATAAAGTTTAGCACAGACAGTCTAAAAGATTTGAATGATGCTTGTTTTTCCAAAGTTCACAAACATTCTTTTTCTTTTTTCAACAACAGCTTCGTAGGTTCTCTGGTAAAAAAAGTTGGTAGATTTGTACAAGCTTTTGATAGAATTTCAGATAGAATAATTTGGGATCTTTTGCCTATCATTATCAATGTTACACTTATTTCTATTGTCTTATTTAGTCGTAACAAGTTTTTTGCTTTAATAATAATTTCTTGGATATTCATCTTTGTTTTGACTAGTTACTTTTTTAGTAAATTCAAATTAAAATATGATTTTGAGAGAAGTCAGCTAGATTCCAAGGTTGGAGCTTTTTTGGCTGATTCTTTTACTAATAATACCAATGTAAAGTTGTTGGTTGGTTATGGTAGAGAGTGTAAAGAATTTGAACAAAAAACAGAAGATCTAAGGAAAATAAGAAAATTTTCTTGGGACATTTCCACTTGGTTTGATGGTATACAATGGATGTTGATGATTTTGTTGGAAATCGTGATGTTGTTTTATGCTGTCAAAGTTTGGCAAGCTGGTAGTATTACAGTTGGTGATTTTATTTTGATTCAATCTTATCTTATTATTATTTTTGAAAAGTTTTTTGGCTTTGGTCGTGTAATTAGAGATTTTTATGAATCACTGGCTGACGCCGAAGAAATGACTGAGATACTAAATATGCCTTATGACATACAAGATGTCAAAAATGCCAAAAAATTACAAGTTACGACAGGTAAAATAGAATTCAAAGAAGTTTCTTTTGCTTACAACAAAACTAGAGAAATAATCAAAAAAATGGATTTGGTAATCAAGCCTCAAGAAAAAATAGCCCTCGTTGGTTCCTCAGGTGCAGGGAAGTCTACTATTGTAAAATTGCTTTTACGTCAACATGATATTTCTGGTGGAAAAATTCTGATAGATGGACAAAACATTGCCAAGTGTACGCAAGAAAGTTTATGGCAAAATGTCAGTCTTGTGCCACAAGACCCGATGCTTTTTCATAGAAGTATCATGGAAAATATTCGTTATGCTAAACCAGATGCTAGTGATGAAGAAGTGATGTCTGTTGCCAAGCAAGCCAATGCTCATGATTTTATTTTGAATTTGGCAGATGGTTACAATACTTTGGTAGGAGAAAGAGGTATCAAGCTTTCGGGCGGTGAAAGACAGCGCGTAGCTATAGCTCGAGCAATACTAAAAAATTCCCCAATTTTGATTTTGGACGAAGCAACTTCTAGTTTAGATTCTAAGTCAGAAAAGCTTATCCAAGATGCTTTGGGAAATCTGATGAAAGGTAAGACTGTCATTATCGTCGCACACAGACTTTCGACTATTATGAATTCAAATAGAATTTTGGTGATAGAACAAGGTGGAATTCTTGAACAAGGTTCACACAAAGTACTTTTGAAGAAAAAAAATGGTATTTATCGTAATTTGTGGGATATTCAAGTTGGTGGTTTTATGGCTTGACTTGGGTATTATAGAGATGATATTATAGTTTCATAAATCAACTATATTTTTTATATTATGGGTACAGGTGATAATTATCTTCCTTTTGTGCCAGAGGAAGAAAAACTAACAATGAATGAAAGTACTGAGCAACAAGAAAAAGAACTGACTTTAGAAGAAGTAAGAGCAAGATTATCACCTGAAATTTTTGAAGTTCATCTTGAAAAAACAAGAGAAAGAATTACACGTGAAGCCAGTATAGAAAGAAGTATTGTTCGTCTGGATCAAGAAAAGAAAATTCAAGATACTTTACTCGCTGGACAAAATGTAGCAATAAGAGGTCTCAAAAGGATTGGCAAAAGTAGTATGTTGAATTCCTTGGTCAATGACTTTGGTGCAGATAATTCTATCAAGTTTGACGCTATTCCGATTCTTTCAGATAGTAGTTTAGACTATTTTAAAAAACGATTTGGATTGTATGAAGTTTGTAAATTTATTCGTCAAAAAGAGATTGAACAAGGTAAACAAGCTAGTATTGAGGAAATAAGAGAAAAAATTACAGAAAGTGGACAAACACCGTTTGAGTATTTAAATCAATATCTAAAAGATAATAATATTAAATGTTTTATAGCCATTGATGAGGTAGTCAATGTTATAGATAATGAGGGATTTTTGAGATATATCGCAAGTTTAGGTAATTTGGATGAACTGCAGATAGCTTTGGTATTGCATTTTGTAGATATAGAAAATAATAAGATGTTACAAAAAATATTTGGTGAGGATTATCAAGAATTTTATATTAGACCACTTACTTTGGAAGAGACAAGATTATTAGTAGAAAAAGACTTGGAAGGGAGCTATCTTACTTTTGCCCCTGATGCCATAGAAAAAATTTACGAGTTTACCGGTGGTAAAGCTAGAGAAATAAATTATTTTGTCAATGAATTTTTGGCTGAATTTTGTTCTGTTGACGTAAAGAAATTAAATTATACGGCTAGTGATATGGAAGATGTCATTGAAAGAATAGAGAGAAACTTTGACAACATATTTAACCATTATAGACAAGTTTTTCAAAAAACTTTTAATGATGAAGAAAGGGATGTTTTGAAAAAAATAATGCAGGGAAAAAAACTGCCTTTTGCATTAAGTAATGAAGGCATAATGCAAAATTTGCTAGATACTATGTGGGTAACGAAAGACGAGGAAAATCAAGTTTACAGACTAAATGGTCAGGTTTTGGAGATGTTTTTTCAAAAGTATCCAAATTTACTTAAATAACTAAAATAAATATATGTCAGACGAAACAAAAGAAGAAAAAGATTCACAAGAAGAGCCAAAGCAAGAAGATACCTGTTGCAATAATGAAGGTTTTTGCGCTTGTGACGAGGAAACAGAAAAAGAAGACAGTTGTTGTGGTGGATGTAATTGTGGAGTTTAAAAACGCAGATTAAACGGATATTTACGCGGATATACGCGGAATAGAATCTCTCTTAGTTGGGGAGATTTTGTTTTTTTGAAGAATTGTAGTAGAATAATACTAGCTTAAACAATTTTAATATAGATGAAGTTTTTTTTTATTATTGATATTTTCCTTAGGAAAGATACTTCGCTCCGCTCAGTATGTTAAATAAAAACCAAAAAGAAGCCATAGAATACAACGATGGTAATTTGTTGATTATTGCTGGTGCTGGTACTGGCAAAACTACCGTCATTACCAAAAAAATTGCTCACATTGTCGAGCAAAAATTGGCTTTGCCCGAAGAAATTTTGGCTTTGACTTTTACTGACAAAGCAGCACAAGAAATGCAAGATAGAGTAGACGACCTGATTGAAGCCAATTATACTGAAATGCAAATTTCTACATTTCATAGTTTTTGTCAAAAAGTTTTGGAAGAATATGGTCTTGAAATTGGTCTACCAAATCATTTCAAATTATTAAATGAGACCGACGCTTGGTTGCTTTTGCGAGAACATATTTATGATTTTAATTTTGATTATTATCGACCAATGGGTAGTCCAAATCGTTATATTCATGAACTTCTTACACACTTTTCCAAAGCCAAAGATGAAATGATAACACCTCAAGCTTATTTGGATTATGTAAAGTCTTTGATTTTGGACAAAGACGAAGCTGAAAAACAAGAAAAAAATAGATTGATTGAGTTGGCTGATGCCTATAATAAATATCAAAAATTATTGTTGGATAATGAGTCAATGGATTTTGGTGATATTATTTTTTATGCAGTCAAACTTTTGCAAGACAGACCAAACGTACTCAAAAAATTACAAAAAAGATTTAAATATATAATGGTAGATGAATTTCAAGATGTCAATTGGGCGCAATATCAATTGGTAAAATTGTTAGCAGGCGAAAATAATAAACTGACAGTAGTAGGGGATGATGACCAAGCTATCTATTCTTTTCGTGGTTCCAATGTTGCTATCATCATGAATTTCAAAACAGATTATCCTAATGCCAAAAATATTGTTCTGACAGACAATTATCGTTCTGGTCAAGAAATCTTGGATTTGGCTTACAACTCTATCAAAAATAATAATCCACATCGTCTAGAAGAAAAATTACAAATTAGTAAAAGATTGGAAAGTGGTCTCAAAGATTTGCACACTCAAATAGAACATTTACACTATGAAACACTTGATGAAGAAGTAGTAGGAGTGATAAACAAAATAGTGGAAATAAAAGAAAATGATAAAGATAGTAATTGGGATGATTTCGCAATTCTTGTTCGTGCCAATTCTCACGTAGAGCCATTTAGCAACGCTTTGGAGAGCTTTGGCATTCCTTTTGAGTATCTTGCTTCAGCAGGGCTTTATCGTCAAGATATTGTGATTGATGCTTTCAATTTCCTCACACTTCTGACTAATATTTATGATGACAAAGCATTTTTTCGTTTGCTAAAAATGCCGTTTTTGGAATTTAGTCAAAACGATTTGCAAAAAGTGACAAGTACAGCCAAGAGAAAAAGTATGTCTTATTATGAAACACTCAAGCGAGCTCAAGAATTATTTTTGTCTACTCACGCGATAGAAATGGCTAACAAATTATTAAACGCCTGTCACGAAGGAATCAAGCAAAGTAAATTTGAAAAGCCAACCAGTTTGCTTTATCAATTTATGGAAAGCATTGGTTATTTGTCATATTTGACTATTGAAGAAAATAAAGGAAACAAAGACGTTATCAGACAAATTTATCATTTGAAACAATTTTTTGATCTTATTCGGACTTACGAAGAAAATGTACCTGGAGCCCATGTGGCTGGTTTTGTCGAGAATTATGAATTCATCATCGAATCAGGGGACGGTGGCAAAATAAATCAAATCAAAGATACACCAGACTCAGTCAATATCATCACTATTCATGGTTCAAAAGGTCTAGAATACAAAAATGTTTTCATTGTAAATTTGGTAGAAGAAAGATTTCCAACTAGACGCAAGAGTGAAGGAATAGCTTTGCCAGATGAACTTATTAGAGAAAAGTTTTTGGAAAACAATGATTTGCATTATCAGGAAGAGCGTCGTCTTTTCTATGTGGCAGTGACTCGTGCCAAACAAAGATTATTTTTGACAAGTGCGAGTAGTTATGGTGGAACTAGAGCCAAGAAAATAAGTCGCTTTTTGGCTGAGCTTGATTTCGATAATAAAGAAAAAAAACTTGTTGAAAAAGAACAAACTCTGATGCAAGAAATAAAAAAACTAAATACGCAAATAGAAAATGATGAGGAAGAAATAGAATACATTCCACCAAAAATATTTTCTTATTCTCGTATTAGTACTTACCAAAAGTGCCCTTACAATTACAAGTTGGCTTACGTTTTGAATTTGCCAAGTAAAGGTAGTCCACATTTTAGTTTTGGTAATACTATTCACGGGACTTTGCAAGAATTTTATGAAAAAGTACAAGATATGAATAGTGCTAAGCAAGTATCTTTGTTTGAGACTGTTACCGAAAACAAAAGTACGGGCAAAATAAAAATTCCAAATGAAGAAGAATTACTCGCAATTTACAAAAGAAAATGGATCCCTGATTGGTACAAGAGTAAAAACCAAAGAGAAGAATATTTTGCCAAAGGTGAAGAATTACTCAAAGAATTTTACAAATCACAAGAAAATAATTGGACAATCCCAGTGACAATTGAAGGCGGATTTAAAATCAAAATAGGGGAATACTTTGTCAAAGGTAGAATAGATAGAATTGATGCTGTGGAAGATAATAAATTGGAGATTATAGATTATAAGACTGGTACACCAAAAGATAAACTAACAATTGACGACAAACAACAATTGCTTATTTATCAAATTGCTGTGGAAACTTTGCCACAATACCAAAATTTAGGAAAGATAGACAAATTAACTTTCTTTTATTTAAATGAAAACAAGAAAATGTCTTTTGTAGGTACAGACAAAGACAAAGAAAAGTTAGAAGCTAAGCTGTTTGACGCGATGGAACGAATCCAAAAAGGGGATTTCAAAGCCACCCCAAATAAACATGTTTGTCAGTATTGTGATTTTAAGGAGATATGTGAGTTTAGACAGCTTTGATGTTGGGCTTTGTTTATTAAGAATAATTTGGATTTTGAAATGATGTGTGATAAGATAAAAGACGAAGAGATAAGATAGAGATACACTTGAGATGAGTTTTAACCGAAAAATTATTGTATCATCTCTATTTATCTCAAGTTTATCTCCATTTATTTATACAAAGAATTTATGCCCTTTTCCTCCCTCGGAGACACACTAAACAGCAGGTTCACTCAAAAAGGCCCACTCAAAAAACAACTCGATGATTCTCAAGTAGTTGAAGAAGCCAAAGTTGTGTTGTCTGAGATATTTGGTGAAGATTTAGCAAAAACAGCCCTTCCACTTTTTCTCAAAAACAGAACTTTGACTATAAGTTGTAGTAGTTCAGCTATGGCACAGGAAATAAGGCTAAATCAAACGCAAATAGTGGATAAATTGAATGAAAAATTGGGTAGAAATGAAGTGGATAGGATTAGGTATTTGGCTTAAAAATAGCCTAAAAACTACCCTTGCCAAAGCCACAAAAAAAGTGTAATATAAGATATAGCTAAATATAGCTATATTTTTGTCTTATTATGAATTTACGTCAATATATTGCTACAATGCTCTTTGCCACGATACTATGTTGGGTATCTTGGTTTTTTGTTATTTTAAATGTTGATCCTACTTCATCACCTTTATCAGGCTTTCTTTTCTTTTATGGAAGCCTTTTTTTGTCAGTACTTGGGACTTTGTCAATTATATTCTTTTTCTTTTATAGATTTTTCGGAGCCAAAGATTTGCCGCTATTCCGCTATGTCCAAATAAGCTTTCGTCAATCATTATTTTTGTCATTATTTATGATTTTAGCTTTGTTTTTACAAGGTCAAAATTATTTAAATATGGTTACTGGAAGTTTACTCTTGATTATGTTTGTCTTGATTATTTCGTTCAATATTTCAGTCAAGCATAAGGCAAATTAATTCTGAGCGGAGCGAAGAATCTTTCCTAAATATATTATAATAAGAAAAATTTTCTTACAAAATATTTATTTCTTCTCAGAAAAGTTATTTAAAATAGTTATTTAATAAAAATTAATTTGAAGCGTTATAGAAGTATTCCTTAAGAAAGATATTTCGCTTCGCTCAATATGATAAAACATATGAAACAATCACAATTATTTACCAAAACTCGCAAAGAAGCGCCTGCTGATGAAGTGTCAAAAAATGCAGAATTTCTGACACGCGCAGGATATATTTACAAAGAAATGGCCGGTGCTTATGCTTATCTACCATTAGGTATTTGTGTACTTGAAAAAATAAAACAAATTATTCGTGAAGAAATGAATGCTGTTGGAGGACAAGAACTCATCATGACTAGTCTTCAAAGAAAAGAACTTTGGGAAAATACCGATCGCTGGAGTGATGAAAATGTGGATGTCTGGTTCAAATCTAAATTAAAAAATGGCACAGAAGTCGGTTTTGGTTGGTCACACGAAGAACCTATTAGTGAAATGATGAAAAATTACATTTCTAGTTACAAAGATTTACCTGCTTATGTTTATCAATTTCAAACAAAAATGCGTAATGAACTAAGAGCAAAATCAGGTATTTTGCGTGGTCGTGAATTTGTCATGAAAGATTTATATTCATACAGCTTAGATGCAGAACAACATGAAAAATTTTATCAAGGTGTGATAGATGCTTATATGCGCGTATTTGAACGTGTTGGACTAGGTGACGATACTTTTGTTACTTTTGCTTCTGGTGGAGCCTTCACACAGTTCTCTCACGAATTTCAAACAATTACCGATGCTGGCGAAGATGTTATCTATATCAATCGTGATAAAAAGATAGCTATCAATAATGAAGTTTTGAGTGACAAAGTTTTGCAAGATTTGGGTGTAACTCGTGATGAATTAGAAGAAGTCAAAACAGCTGAAGTGGGAAATATTTTTAATTTTGGTACCAAAAAATCTGAACAAATGAATCTTTATATTACAGACGAAAATGGTGAAAAAAAATATGTACATCTAGGATCTTATGGAATTGGTGTTACTCGTTTGATGGGAGTGATTGTTGAGCGCTTTGCTGATGAAAAAGGTCTTGTTTGGCCAGAGAGCGTCGCACCATTCCAAATTCATCTTGTTTCACTTTGTAGCGAAGAAGCTGATGTGAAGAAAGCTGATGAACTATATGAAACTTTGACAAAACAAGGCAAAGAAGTTTTGTATGATGATAGAATTGGTGTGCGAGCAGGGGAGAAGTTTGCCGATAGTGATTTAATTGGTATTCCTCTTCGTGTCATCATAAGTCCAAAGACTTTGGCACAAGATTCTGTTGAAATTAAAAAACGTAATGAAAGTGAAGCTAAAATTATTGCAATTGATGAATTATTAAAATAGTAAAAATTATTTAGTAGATATAAATGAATACATTGAAATAATAATTTATTTGAAAAAATTGTTTTAATGTTTTTATGTTCTAGTGTTTTAATGAAAATATGTTTGAAAAATTGTTTAAAAAAATAGGAAAAGATATCGCCATTGACTTAGGTACAGCCAATACTTTGGTTTATACTTCTGAAAAAGGTATTGTGATAGATGAACCATCTGTTGTCGCTATAAACATCAAAACCGAGCAAATTTTGGCAGTAGGACAAGAAGCCAAACAAATGCTTGGAAAAACTCCATCTCATATTCAAGTTACCAAACCACTTACAGCAGGTGTAATATCTGATTACGAAGTGACCGAAAAAATGCTTAAATATTTTATTGATAAAGTTCAAAAAGACGGTTTTTCATTTACAAATAGACCACGCGTTATTATTGCTGTTCCGTTAGATGTCACTGAAGTAGAAATAAAAGCGGTAGAAGATGCTGTGACGTCTGCAGGAGCACGTGAAGTTATTGTTGTGCAAGGTCCTATGGCAGCCGCTATTGGAGCTCGTTTACCAATTCAAGAAGCTGTTGGTAGTATGGTAGTTGATATTGGTGCTGGCAATACCGAAATAGCAGTTCTGTCTTTGAATGGTGTGGTTACCTGGAAATCTACTCAAATTGCTGGTGACGAAATGAACAGAAATATTACACAATATGCTAGAGAAGTTTTCAATTTATTGGTTGGTGAAAGTCATGCTGAACAAATAAAAATCAAAGTTGGTTCAGCTTTGCCTTCTGGTGAATTACTAGAATTTAATATGAAAGGAAGAGACGTCGTGACTGGTCTACCAAAAGAAGTCTTGGTAAACGATGCTCAAATTCGTGAAGCATTGGCTCGTAGTATCAAAACTATTGTAGACCATATCAAAATGACTTTGGAAACTACACCACCAGAATTAATAGCTGATATTCATGAACGAGGTTTATTATTAGTTGGTGGAGGAGCTATGCTTAGAGGTATTGATAAAATAATTTCTCGTGCTACTGAAATTTCTGTAAGAATAGCCGACGATCCACTTACAACTACTGTGAGAGGAGCTGGTATTTTGTTGGAAGAAGATGAACTTTTGAAAAACATAGCATTACCTTCATCTAAACAAAAGAGATAAATAAGATACTATATGGTTAACAAAAGTAAAACAAAAACATTTTTTACTATTTTTTTTGTGATTATTTTTGTTATATTTTTTAATCATTTCCATTTGTTAAATTTTATTGAAAAACCATTTATAGCTGTTATTGATTGGAGTTTGAAACCTGTAAATAATGTAAAAACTTATTTTAAAAAATCCAAGCAGGTATTAACCGAAGAAGATAAAAATACTTTGGAACAACTCAGACAACAAAATCAAGTAGCTTTAACAAATATAAAATTGTTAAACGAAGAAAATGATGAATTGAAAAAAGAATTAAATTTTTTTCTAGAAAATGATTATGAACATATAGGAGCAATAGTTTTGAGTAGAACCATCAATCCATTAGGGACTACTCTTATGATCGATAAGGGTTCTAAAAATGGTATTAGTTTGGATAATCCTGTCGTTGTGGGTGGTGGAATTCTTATTGGGAGAATAACAAAAGTAGAAGATGATAGATCTGTGGTTAGACTTATCAATGACAACAGTAGTGCTATAGGTGCTACTATTATGAATGGAGAAAGAAGTATTGGTTTGGTAGAAGGTGGTTATGGCTTAGGAGTTAGAATGAATTATATTCCACAAAATGAAATAGTCGCACCTGGAGATACTATTATTTCTTCAGGTCTTACTGTTGGTATACCTAGAGGATTGATAATTGGTAATATTGAGGTAGTTGATAAGCAACCACACGAACCTTTTCAACAAGCTGTTATTACACCGGCTGCTGATTTGGGTTATATAAATTTGGTAGCAGTTATTATTCCAAAAAAATCTTAAAATAATTTTTTATTGTTATGATTAAGTCTGTATTGAAGACACTTTTTTATATTTTTTTGATAGTTACTGTTTTTGTATTAAATTTGTATTTTTCTTATTTATTACCATATCCTTTTGAAAACATCAATTTAGTTATTATTTTTTTGATAATAATGTTGAGTTTTTATGGTACAGGGAGTGTTGTTTGGTTGGCTTTTCTGGCAGGAATTTTGATGGATTTGTATAGTGAATTATCTTTTGGAGTTTTCACTATATCTTTGACTATTAGTTTTTTGTTGGTATATTGGTTGTATTATGAATTTTTTGCTAATAAATCTATTTGGGCTTTGGCCACAATGACATTATTAGAAGTTGTTATTTTTAGAATTTTTTATACAATTTTGATTATATTTTCTAATACAAAAATAAAAGCAACTTTGTTTGTATATTATGGTTGGGAAATACTACTTACAACTAGTTTATCTTTTTTATTATATTTTATTTTAGAAAAGACTTTTACAAAATTTAGATTAATAAAATAACATGGAAATAGATCCATACTTAATAAATCCTAAAAAGGATATCTCACTAAAAGGTAAATATAAATTATCTTGGACAGAAGATAGTTTGTTTATGGGTAATAACCATAGTGAAGATATTACTACTTCTGGCAGTTCACACCTCGGCTCCAGTTTTTCAGATAGCAAAAAAACTTTCTTTTTCTTATTATTTATAGTTTTTTGTTTTTCTTTTATTCTTGGTAGAGGATTTTTTTTACAAATTTTGATGGGAAATAATTATCGCGCACAAGCTGAAGGAAATAGACAAAAAGTCATACCTATACAATCTGAAAGGGGACTCGTTTTCGATAGAAACAATTTTCAACTTACACAAAATGTAGCAAATTTTTCACTCACTGTTGTTCCAAAAGATTTACCAAAGGATAAAAAAGAATTAAATAACGTAATTGAAAAATTAATTAGTATAACGGGTCAAGATAAACAAGACGTACAAAATACTATTGAAAAATATAAAAATTATCGTCAAGATTCAATTATTATTGCCGAAGATATACCTTATGAAACTACTTTAAAAATTCAAATTGCTAGTTTGGATTTACCTGGTATCAATATTCAATTTGGTAGTAAGAGATTATATATTTTGGATTCTAGCAAAAATATTAATATTTCAACTAGTACTGTAGATTTTTTACATCCAGAAGATGAACAAAATTATACTAACAATACCTTGGCACATATTTTAGGTTATGTGGGTAAATTATCTCCTACAGAATTGGAAACTTATTATCGAAAAGGTTATCTACCTTCTGATTCTATAGGTAAAACTGGAGTAGAAAAAAAATATGAAAATTATCTAAGAGGCATTTATGGTGAAAAAAGAATAGAAGTAAATGCTCAAGGTAGAGAACAACAAGTTTTGGCAGAAAAAGACCCAACTTCTGGTTCTAATTTGATATTGTCTATAGACAATAATATGCAAATACAACTAGAAGAAATAATTTCTAAAAAACTTCAAGAATTAAAAAAAGAAAGAGCCTCGGCAGTTGTCATGGATCCTCGTAACGGTGAAATCCTTGCTTTGGTAAGTTATCCTGGTTTTGACAATAATGATTTTTCTGGAGGAATTAGCCAAACAAAATATAGTGAATATTTGAATAATGAAAACAGACCTCTTTTCAATAGAGCTATAAGTGGTAGTTTTCCTTCTGGTTCAGTTATCAAACCTGCCATCTCATCAGCAGCTTTACAAGAAAATATTATTACAGCTAATACTACTTTTTTGAGTACGGGAGGACTTAGAGTACAACAATGGTTTTTTCCAGATTGGCAAGTTGGAGGACACGGTTTGACTAATGTTCGTAAATCACTAGCTCTTTCGGTTAATACATTTTATTATTATATTGGCGGTGGTTATGGTGATTTTGCAGGTATGGGAGTAGACACGATAAATGAATATCTGAAAAAATTTGGTTTTGGTAAAGTACTTGGTATTGATTTACCAGCTGAATCAAGTGGGTTTTTGCCAACACCACAATGGAAACAACGTACAAAAAAAGAACCTTGGTATATTGGTGACACTTACAATTATTCTATTGGACAAGGTGACTTTTTGACTACCCCTTTACAAATTGCGGATATGACGGCTAGTGTTGCCAATGGAGGCACAGTCTATCAACCTCATCTTGTAAAACAAATTATCAATCCAGAAACAAATGAAAGAACTGAAATTACTCCAAAAATTTTATCAGAAAATTTTATTGATAAAGCTAACTTAGAAACGATTCGTTTAGGTATGAAAGATTGTGTGGCTTATGGTTCTTGTGCTGGTTTGAAAAATTTACCTTTTAGTTCAGCTGGTAAAACAGGTACGGCTCAATGGAGTCAAAATAAAGATACCCATGCATGGTTTACTTCTTTTGCACCATTTGAAAATCCTGAAATAGTAGTTACCGTGCTAGTAGAAGAGGGTGGTGAAGGTGGTATTGCAGCCGAGCCAATAGCTAATGAATTTTATAAATGGTGGGCAGATTATAAAAAAAGATAATTTGTGGAAAGAAAATTTGACCTTAATTCAAAACCTGTTATACTAGTAGCTGACAGGTCCGCGTATGCGGTACTATTTTTTTAACTCATTTTAAGTAACAAAATATATGACGGATGATGTACAATATATGACTCAACAAAAATTAGACAATTTGAAAGCAGAATTGGACGAATTAGAAAATGAAAAGACACCTACTATTGCCAAACGTATTGATGAAGCTAAACAAATGGGTGATTTGTCAGAAAATGCTGAATATCATGCTGCTCGTGACGAAATGTCTTGGGCAAAAAGTAGAGTAATAGAATTGAAAAATCTATTGGACAATGCTGAAATAATTTCAGAAGGAAAAAGTAGCTTTGTTCAAATAGGTTCTACTGTTACTGTAAAGATAAATGGTAAAGAAAAAGACTATACTATTGTCGGAGCTCAAGAAGCTGACCCTGTATCTGGTAAAATATCCAATGAATCACCTCTAGGTTCTGCTTTTCTAGGAAGAGAAAAAAATGAAGAAATACAAGTGACTTTACCATCTGGTGTACAGGTTTATAAGATTGTAGATATTAAATAGTTATTAGGTTTTAGGTATTAGGTTTTAATTATAGTTATATAGGTTGTACTTGCTGTATCTGCTTTATATACACTTAGTTAAGAACTAAAGTCTTATTTTGAAAAAATTATCTTTAATTAGCCAAAATACTCCCTTCTTGGGAGTATTTGTATTTTTGAAAGAAATCTGTTACAATAAGTCAGTAAATTAGCCTAAATTTAAGTTAAATAGCTATGACAAATAATATAGAAATCAATATCAATGACGAGCGTGAAATACGTCTTCGTAAATTGAAAGAACTTCAGGAAATGAATATAAGTATTTATCCTGCTAGAATAAATCGTAAACAAACTATAAAAGAAGCTCTTGACGCAAAAGAAGATGCTGAACTTAGTGTTGCTGGACGTCTTATGACAAAGCGTGATATGGGAAAGCTTATGTTTTGTCATTTACAAGATGAATCAGGCAGAATGCAAATAGCTTTTAAGCAAGATGACATTGGAATTGACAATTACAAATTATTTAGTAAAAAAATTGATTCAGGTGATATTGTTGAAGTTCAAGGCAAAAAATTCATGACACACAAAGGCGAACCTTCTATCTTGGTTAGTTCTTGGACACTACTCGCAAAAACTTTATTACCACTGCCAGACAAATTTCATGGTTTGAATGATGAAGAAGTGCGCTATCGTAAGAGATATTTGGATCTTTTGGTCAACCCAGAAGAAAAAGCCAAAATTATTGTTCGTGGAAAAATATTACGTTATATTCGTGAATTTTTACAAAATGAAAATTTTATTGAAGTAGAAACACCAGTGCTTGAAACTATTTCTTCTGGTGCTATGGCTCGTACTTTTGATACACACTTGAATGCTTATGATTTAGATGTGCATTTACGTATTTGTATGGGTGAGCTTTGGCAAAAAAGATTGTTGGTAGGTGGTTTTGAAAAAACTTTTGAAATGGGTAGAGCTTTCCGCAATGAAGGCGTTGACCACCAACACAATCCAGAATTTACCATGCTTGAATATTATTGGGCTTATGCTGATTATGAAGACAACATGACCTTGCATGAAAAATTGATTCCTTATGTCGTTGAAAATTCTATAGGTAAATTGGAAGTAGAAGTCGATGAACACAAAATAAATTTTGCAGGTCCATATCCTCGTATTACTTTTCATGATGCAGTTCTCAAATATTCTGGTATTGATATTGATGAATTTACAGATTTGGAAGAATTGAAAAAAGTCATGTCAGCCAAAGGTTATGATCATGAAAATCTTACCGAACGTGGAAAATTGCTTGATAATTTATACAAACAATCAGCTCGCAAAGAATTGATTCAACCAACTTTTGTCTTGAATTATCCAATTGAACTCAAACCTCTAGCCAAAAAAGCTGAAGATCCAAGATATACTGAAATGTTCCAACTTATCGTCAATGGTTTTGAGCTTAGTAATTCTTATACAGAGCTAAACGATCCAATCGATCAACGTGAAAGATTTGAAGAACAAGTAAAAAATAAAGCAGAAGGGGATGATGAAGCTATGGCCAACGACTGGAGTTATGTAGAAGCTCTAGAACACGGCATGCCTCCAGCTACAGGCACTGGTATTGGTATTGATAGATTTGCAGCTCTTATCACTGGTTCACATACTTTGCGTGAAGTTACAGCTTTTCCACTTATGAAACCTGTAGAAGAAGTGGAAGAGAAAGATGAAAAAAAGAAATAATTTTATTTATGAAAAAAGTAATGGTCTTTGGAACATTTGATATTGTACATTTGGGACACTTGAATCTTTTCAAACAAGCCAAGAAACTAGGGAGTTATTTAGTGGTTGTAGTTGGAAGAGATATTACTTCAAAAAAAATAAAGAAAATTACTTTAGTTCATAACGAAAAAGAGAGATTAGAATTCTTGAAAAATATAAGAATAATTGACCAAGCTGTTTTAGGAAATAAAATAGATTATTACAAAGTTATCAAAACTGAAAAACCAGATGTAATAGCTCTTGGTTATGATCAACAAAATTTTATTGATAAATTAGAAGAAAAAATCAAAGAATTTAGATTGAACACAAAAGTTGTTCGGTTGAAATCTTACAAACCAGAACAACATAAGTCTGGGGAGATAAGAAAAAAGTTATTAGAAAAAACATAAGGAATGACAAATTGATCCGCCGATTTGGCGGAGAAATTTGTCAAAACGTGATAATAAAAATACCTATTTCAATTGCATGTTTTTCAAAATCAATTAACATAAGTATTTTCTAAAAATTTTAATTTAAGAAAGATCCCTTCCCTCGTTCCTCGGGTTCGGGATTGTGAAAAACCTTATGACAGAAGAAAAAAGAAAAATATTAATCGCTACTACCAATGAAGGTAAATTCAGAGAAATGAAAAAATTTTTGGCAGATTTGCCATTTAATTTTTTGTCTCTAGCTGAATTACCCGAAAAAATAGTAGAGCCTGAAGAAACAGAAAGTACCATAGAAGCCAATGCCGTGCTTAAAGCCAAATACTACGCTGAAAAAACAGGTCTAATGAGTATTGCTGACGATGGTGGAATTTTTGTAGATGCTTTGGATGGTTGGCCTGGAGTAATTAGTGCTCGAGTAGGTGCTGATGCTGATGAACGTATAAATATTTTACTAGAAAAATTAAAAGATGTCCCACTAGAAAAAAGACAAGCACAGTTCAAATCTTGTCTTGTTTGTTATGACCCTCAACAAAAAAGTTTTTTTTCTAATACCGGAGTAAGAGAAGGGGTGGTATTAGAAAAACGTGTAGACACAGAGACTGCTTGGGGCTATGATCCAATATTTTATTTGGAAGATTTAGGAAAAACTTATGCAGAACTAACACCGAATGAAAAAAATGCAACAAGTCACCGCGGCAAAGCTTTGATAAAAATAAAATATTATTTACAAAATCAGTATGGTGTCAAACACATCGTTGTTCCACTTGCCATCATTGTAGACAATGGAAAAATTCTTATGTCCAAGAGGAATGACCCCCATCGACCAGACTACCATAACAAGTGGGAATTCCCAGGTGGCAGTATGGAACTTGGTGAAACATTTGAAACAAATGTAATTAGAGAAACTCAAGAAGAGGTTGGCTATGTGGTAGAAGTAGTCAGACAACTCAGCAAAATATATGTTGAAGCTCAGTTAGATTCAGTTGTAAAATATCAAGTGTATCTAGTACCAATGCTTTGTAAAGTAATTTCCAACATTAACGAAATATCTGACGCCGAGACTTTGGGAATTGAATGGTTTGATTTGGAAAAAGCAGGAGACGAAGATATGATTGGAGCCAATAATAAGTTATATCAAGAAATTTTGCCAGAGTTGATTGAGTATTGTAATTCAATGTCATCCTGAGTCGAGAATACGATGATGGATCTGTAGACCCTGATAACTTTTATTTATTCAAAAACATTTTTTAGAATCAATTAACGTCAATTATTTTAAAAACATTTATATTTAAGAAAGATCCCTTTCCGTCCTTCGGCGGATCGGGATGACCATTGCCCATATGCTCGACATAAAATTCATTCGCGACAATAGCGAACTCATAAAACAAAATTGTGTAAATAGAAGAGTCAAAATAAATATTGATACTCTTCTTGATTTGGACAAACAAAAAAGAGAAAAAATGCAAGAAGTAGAAGAACTACGTTCAAAAAGAAATAGTGGATCAAAAGGTAAACCAACTGATGAAGAAATAAAACAAATGCGTGAAGTAGGGGAGAAAATAAAATCTTTGGAAGAAGAACTAGCAAAAGTTGATGCTGATTTTATGGAACTAATGCTCCAAGTACCAAATATGACTCATCCACAAAGTCCGATTGGTGGCGAAGAAGATTTTGTCACAGTCGAAGAACGTGGAACTATTCCAAACTTTGATTTTCCTGCCAAAGATCATGAAGAACTTATGATCAATCTTGATTTGATAGATTTCGAACGTGGTGCCAAAGTAACTGGTAGTAAGTTTTACTTTGTCAAAAATGATATGGTCAGACTAAACCAAGCGATGCTAAATTACGGCATGGATATTTTGGCAAAACACGGTTACAATCTTGTCGAAACTCCAGATTTAGCTAAGCATGAAATTTTGCTTGGTGCTGGTTTCAATCCTCGTGGAGCAGAAAAACAAATTTATAATATTAATGATGAAGGTTTGAGTTTAGTTGGCACTGCAGAAATTACAATGCTCGGCTATCATGCTGACGAAGTTTTGGATTTGAGCTCTGGACCAAAGAAATATGCTGCTATGTCTCACTGTTTCCGTACTGAAGCTGGAGCTTATGGTCGCACTAGCAAAGGTCTTTATCGTGTGCATCAATTTACCAAATTAGAAATGTTTATTTTCTGTAAACCAGAAGAAAGTGAAACCTTGCATCAAGAATTATTAAGTATTGAAAAAGAAATCTGTGATGGTTTAGAAATTCCTTATCGCGTTATTGACATTCCAACTAGCGATCTTGGTGGTCCTGCTTACCGCAAATATGATATTGAAGCTTGGATGACGATGAAAGCTGAAGATGAAGCTAAAGGTGGTTATGGTGAAATCACTAGTACCAGTAACTGTACAGATTATCAAGCAAGAAGATTAAATATCAAATATAAAAATGAGGAAGGCAAAAATGAATTTGTGCATACACTAAATGGTACAGCTGTAGTACTAAGTCGTTTTCCAATTGCTATACTTGAAAACAATCAGCAAGCGGATGGAAGTATTAGAGTACCGAAAGTTTTGCAGAATTTTATGGGCAAGGATACTATAAAAGCATAAAAACAAAAAAACATGAAAACAGTTGACGGACTAACAATATCTAATGAAAAAATAATTATCAATGTTGATGATTTATATTTTAGACCATCAATTTATGCTATCATAATTAAAGACAATCAATTATTAATGACAAAGTTTGGTAAGTATGGTTATTTTTTACCAGGTGGTGGAATTGATCTTGGTGAAGATCACATAGATACCTTGATAAGAGAATTGAAAGAAGAAACCGGCTATACTGTGGAAGTAGGAGATTTACTTGATATACAAACAGCTTTTTTCAAATCACCAATAAAAGAAAAATACAGTCATACTATAAAAATATTTTATAAAGCTGAAATAATATCGGAAAATCCAGAAGATATAAAATTGACTGAGTCTGAAAATATTTTGAATGTTAGTGTGGAGTGGGTAAATTTATCTGAAATAGAAAATCTAAAAATGGCAGGGGACGATGGTACATTGCTTGAAATAGTAAAAAATTGTATTAAAAAATAATATGAACAAAACTGTTACAGGAGAAGATAAAGATAGAAACAAAATAGAAATGAATATTTCTGATTTGAGTTGGAGAATTTCTGTTTATGGTATAGTAACAAAAGATGAAAAAGTCTTAATGATAAGCCAAAATTTTGGATACTCTTTACCAGGTGGGGGAATAGACTTGGGAGAAACAATAGAGAATGCAATAAGTAGAGAAGTACTAGATGAAACTGGATATAATGTACAAATAAAGAAAATTATTGATGTGCAAACTAGTTTTTTCAGACATCCTTCATTTAATAAAGATGTTCATGCTATCAGAATATTTTTCAGTTGTGAAAATGGGTTGAACTTTCAAAATTAGAAAAAATTAAAATAGGTGATAGTACTGACTTAGTTTCTATTATAAAAAAATCAATAAACTAATATGTCAAATACTGTTGAAGGCTACAATATGGAAGGTGAAAAAGTAATAATGAAAGTTAGTGATTTATATTTTCGTCCATCAGTATATGCTGTGGTAATAAAAGATGATAAAGTTTTCATGATAAAATTTGGAGATTTAGGTTATTATTTGATTGGTGGTGGGATTGAACTCGGTGAAGATCATATTGACGCTTTGCGTAGAGAATTTTTGGAAGAAACAGGTTTTGAAATTAAAGTAAAAGATTTGATAGAAATAAACACTCGTTTTTTTGAGATGCCATTTAATTTAGGATCATCACATGCTATTAAGTTTTTTTATGTCTGTGAATTAGTAGGTAATGCAAAAGAACAAAATTTTGAAGAAAAAGAAATACAGTTGAATGCCAAATTAGAATGGATTCCTTTGTCTGAAATAGATAATTTGAAAATAACTAGTGCCGATGATAATATAAAAAGTATTGTCAAAAAAGCAATAAAATAAGTTTTCAAAATTTTAAAATTTAAAATTACTAAATTCAAAATTATGGAGAGCACTCCACAAAATAAAAAATTGATTATCCTCCCCGGCTGGAACGGATCAAAACAAACTTGGTCTGATTTTGTATTGTTGGCGGAGAGTGATTTTGAAGTAGAAGTGATAGAACTACCATGTTTTGGTGAGGAAAGCTGTCCTAGCTCAATTTGGGGTGTGGAGGAGTACTCACAGTTTGTTAAAGACAAAATAATTAGTCTCAAACAAGAAGGACAGCCCACAATTTTGCTTGGTCATAGTTTTGGTGGACAAGTTGCTTCTTATTTACTATCTCACGAACCAAACATTGTTGATAAATTAATTTTGAGTGGCGCTGCTATTTATCGTCGACCAGAAAGTATTAGAAATAAAATCTTTAAATTTATTGCCAAAAGTGGTAAAATAGTATTTAGTTTACCAGGGCTAAATAAGCTTGCTGGTTTTATGCGTAAATTACTTTACAAATCAGCAGGAACAGGGGACTACAATAAGACAACTGGCATCAAAAGAGATATTTTCCTCAAAATCAATAAGCAAGATGTTAGCGAGTTTTTACCAGCAATAAAAATCCCAACTCTAATTGTCTGGGGAGACAAAGATAGTTTTGTTCCTGTCAAAGATGCTGAATTAATTGCCAATAATATCGTAGGTTCAAAACTTGAAGTGATAAAAAATGGTACACATGGTTTACACCTTTGGAAAAAAGAAGAATTATTAAATATAATAAAAACATTTTCTAATTAAATGATATGAATCTTTTAGATTTATCCATTATTTTACTTTGGCTAATCAGCATGAGCAATGAATATTTGCAATTTGCTTATTTTTGGCAACTAAAAGAATATCGTTGGGATAGATTTTTGGATTTACTTCGCACTTCTGAAGGTAAACGGATTATTTTCCGTTATGATTTTATTTACAAAATGCCACTTGTTTTGGTAGTATTTTTTTGGAATCAAAGCTATTTTTTGGTGATTGAGTGGGCAGTTTTTCTAATATACTTTTTGGACTTTTTATATTTTTTAGCAAAGATAATTCTCAAAAAACCAATCAAGAAACCAAAATTTAGTTTGAAAATAATTTTGTTAATTTTTTCTTCAGTATTAATTGAAATTGCTTTTTATTTAAAGACAGAAGATATTAGGACTATTGCTGCTTTTAGTTTCTTGCGTTTTATAACTATTACTATTTTAGTACATTTACTAAATATTGCTTCCCAATTTGTCAAAGATCATATCGCTAGAATGGCCAGAAAGAAATTGCAAAAAATAAAAAAATTACGTGTGATAGGTATCACTGGTAGTTATGGTAAAACTAGTACCAAAGAAATTCTTACTCAATTACTCGCTTACAAATTCAAAGTTATTTGCACACCAAAAAATATTAATACAGATTTTGGTATCAGTAAATTTATTTTACAAAACAACTTCAAAGATATTGACTTTTTTATAGTTGAAATGGGAGCTTATAATGTTGGTGATTTGACAGAACATTGTAATATTGTCCACCCTGAAATTGGCATACTTACAGCTATTAGTCCTCAGCACTTAAGTTTGTTTGGATCTATTGAAAACATTCAAAAAGCAAAATATGAGCTATTAAGATTTTTACCAAAAAATGGTTTGGCAGTGACAAATTCTGACAACAAGTATTGTCGAGAATTTTTAGATGAAATAAAAGCCAAAGTTTTAACTTTTGGTTTTGAAGAAGAATACCAACCGACATGTCTAATTGAAGATATAAAAAGTAATGAAATAGGAATAATTGGTAAATTCAAAAAAACAATTGAAGGAAAAGAAACTTTAATTGAAATACAAACAAAAATTACCGGCGAATACAATATTTTGAATTTGGCACCTTCTCTTTTGGTTGCTAATTATTTAGGTTTTTCTATTGAAGAAATAAAAGAAGCTGTCAAAAAAATAGAAAATCCAAAACATGCTTTGCAAATTTATAATTATGGTAAAGCTATTATAATTGATGATACTTACAACTCCAATCCTGATGGTTTTCGCGTTGCTATAAATATGTTAGCTGGTTATCCTCATGAATATAATAGAGTAGTTATTACTAGAGGAATAATAGAACTAGGGGAGCTAAGTGATGAAATACACGAACAAATTGGTGGTGAAGTAGCTTTTGTAGCTGATGAATTAGTCATTACAACTCCTGATTTCATAGAACCTTTAAAAAAAGGTGTAGGAACAAAATACAATACAAAAATTATGGTAAAACTGAGTAGTAAAGATTTATTAGAATTTATAAAAAATCAAAAAAATAAAAAATCAGTTATTTTATTAGAAAACAGAATACCTGATAACGTAAGACAAGAATTAGCTAAATAAAATTATGATTTTTACAGGTTTTCATCCTAACATTTCTAAAAAAGATGTAAGTACTGCTTTGTCTTTTTTACTTTTACCTTGGAAATGGTCTCAACTAAAAAAAGGTAATAATATTATTCAAGTTGAAAATTGGTTACAAAATTATTTTTCTGTAAAATATGCGATTACTTTTGATAGTGGACGTACTGCTTTACAAAAAGCTATAGAAGCAACAGACATAAAGTATGGTGATGAAGTCTTGGTTCAAGCCTATACTTGTCTTGTTGTTAGTAATGCTATTAATTGGGCAGGAGCTAAACCTGTATATGTAGACATAAACGAAGATTTGAACATGTCTGTAGAAGATTTGAAAAAGAAAATAACACCAAAATCAAAAATATTAATTATTCAACATACTTTTGGTAAAGCTGCAGATTTAGAAAATTTATTACAAATAGCCAAAGAAAATAATCTAATAGTCATAGAAGACTGTGCTCATACTATAGGTGGTAAATACCAAGACAAATTAATAGGAACTTGGGGAGATATTGGCATGTTTAGTTTTGGTACTGACAAAGTTATATCATCATCACGAGGTGGGGCACTTATTACCAACAATGACAAAATAGCCGAAAAAATAATGTTGTTAAATAAGAAACTACCAGAATCAAGTACAAAAACAATACTCCAAAATCTTTGTAATTTCCCAATCTTTTATATTGGTAAAGCTCTTTATGATGTAGCTAATTTAGGGAAACTAGGATTAGCTTTGGCTCAAAAAATGGGTATAACAGGCAAAATAATTTATAAAGAAGAAAAATCTTGCCACAAATTAAATTTTTATCCAGCAAAATATCCGAATTCTTTGGCAAAAATTTTGTTGAACCAATTGCAAAAATTGGAACAAATGAACAAACACCGACAAGAAATTTCTGAAATATATGATAGAATGTTAGTAGCCAAAAATATTCAAAAACCTCAAATATCTAATGATGAAATTCTTTTGAGGTATACAATTTTAGTAGATAATCCAAAAAATTTGATTCAATTAGCTAAGAAAAAAAGAATTATCTTGGGTAACTGGTATGACTCAGTGATTGCTCCAAATGATAAATATTTAGATATAGAAAGAACTGGTTATATAAAAAATAGTTGTCCCAAAGCTGAATATTTAGCTACCAGATCTATAAACTTACCAATTAACAAAGACATTACCTATACGCAAGCTAAGATGATAGTTGAATTAATAAATAATAATGTATGATAAAAGAAGTATTAAAAAAAGAGGATTGGACACTAAAAAAAGAATTTTTACAATCTTGGGAATATGGTGAATTTTTGAAAGATACAGGCAGACAACTACTTAGATACGAATTGATAACTGACAATGAAAAAATACAATTTCAAGGTGTAGTAACTTCCAATGCTCTTGGTTTGAAATTTATTTACGTACCTCGCGTTTCTTTTTCTGAAGAAATACTTGATGAAATAAGTAAATTTTTCAAAGAAAAAAATTTTGTATTTTGGCGAATTGAAAGATTGAATAGCACCACTACAAAAAATTTTAGTTACACCGAAGTAAGAAATCGTCAACCAGAATGTACTTGGTTACTAGATCTAGAAAAATCTGAAAATGAAATATTATCTGAAATGCATAGCAAAACTAGATACAATATAAATCTAGCTATCAAAAAAGGTGTAGTATGCAAACAAGAAAAAAATCTAGAAACCTATTGGAAATTGAATGAAATGACAACTGAGAGAAATAGTATTAGAACTCATGACAAAACTTATATTGAAAAATTATTGAAGTTAGATACTGTTTACCAACTCACAACTTATTTTGGTGAAGATGTATTATCCTCAGCTATTGTTTTCAAATATGAAAACAAAATGTATTATTTATTTGGTGCGTCTTCCAATAGTCATCGCAACTTGATGGGACCTTATCTAAATCAATTTGAAATAATAAAATTAGCCAAACAACTTGGTTGCAAAGTTTATGACTTTTGGGGAATGGCTCCGCCAGCCAAAGAGGGAAGTACTGACAAAAATTCACACCATAATTATACTTGGCAAAAATCTCATCCTCTTGATGGTGTAGCGAAGTTTAAAGCTGGTTTTAATGGTAAATTAGAATGCTATCCAAAACCTTTGGAAATAATTCTGAATCCTTTCAAATACAAAATATTTTCTTTAATTCAAAAACTAAGAAAAAGAACCATTGTTGGTCATAGTACAAAAGAAAAATAATTATGTACGAAATAAAAGAAATTGAAAATAAAAAAAATTGGGAAGAATTTTTGCTAAAACAAAAATACACTCTCATGAACCAATCTTACAAATATGGTGAGTTTTATAAATTGATGGGGGAGAAGTACTGGCTTATTGGTATTTATAAAAATAATGAACTTGTAGGAGGTTCTTTGGTATTAAGTGTACATGCTAAACGTGGCAACTTTCTTTTTGTACCTTATGGACCTTATATAACAGAAAATAACAAAGAAGCTTTGCAGTCTTGGTTAGATTTTTTAAAACAAAAAGCCAAAAAAGAAAATTATTCTTTTATCCGTGTTTCACCTTTCATAGAAGATACTGAAACAAACAAACAAAATTATGCCGAAATAGGTTTTCGTAAAGCGCCTACCCACGTATTAGCTGAAACGACTTGGCTTTTGGATTTGCGTGATAGTGAAGAAAATATTTTGATGAATATGAACAAAAATCATCGAAATCTAATAAATAGATGCCTAAGAGAAAATGTAAAAATAGAATTTTCTAATGATAAAAAAGTTTTGGAAGAATTCAATGTTTTGCATGATTATACTGCAAAAAAACATCATTTTGTACGTTTTTCAAATAGTTATGTAGAAAAAGAATTTTTAAATTTTTCCAAAGACAATGAAGTCGCTATAATCAAAGCATACTTACCAAACAACAACACGCTAGATTCTTCTGCTGTAGTCTATTATTATGGAAATTCAGCAGCTTATAGACATGGGGCTTCACTTGTTCAAGACAAAAAATTACCAACATCATATTTACTACAATGGGAAGCTATCAAAGAAGCCAAAAGAAGGGGATTAAACTATTACAACTTCTGGGGTATAGCTCCTGACGATGCGCCTGATAGTCATCCTTTCAAAGGTATTACTCATTTCAAAAAAGGTTTTGGTGGTTTCAAAATTGATTTATTACCAGCACAAGACTATATAGTCTCACCACTATATTGGTTCAACTGGATTATTGAAACTATCAGAAATAAAAAACGTGGATTTTAAATTATCCTGAGCGGAGCGATGGATCTGTAGACCCTACAAACTCTAAAATATAAATTATATTTAACAGAATAATATGGAGGGGAAAATTTATTATGTTTATATTTTAAGTAGTATTAGCAAAATCATAAGAATCAATTAGCATAAATTATTTCTAAAAAGTACTTCTTAAGAAAGATCCTTACGCCGTACTTCGTCGGCTCAGGATGACCGTACTCTATGTCAGTCAAAAAAATCATAAATCATCACAAACTACAAAGAAAGTTTCATCATAAAGTAAAAAATACCAAAAAGTTTTTTAGCTCTTTTTTTAATTATAAAAAAACAAGACGTGATTTTGCTTGGCAAGGCAAAGAAATGGAAAATCCATTTTTACATGAAAAAGTCAATAATCATATTTATCTAAAAGTAGTTATTATAGTTTTTAGTTTATCTTTTACATTTTCTTTATTTATTTTTCATCCATTTTTCTCTATCAAAAATATAAATATTGAAGGAATACAAAGAATAAACAAAACAGAACTTTTGGACACTGTGAATGGTATATTAAATTATAATAAATTCGGTTTTATCAAACAAAACAGCTATTTAATTGCCAATATTAATGACATAAAAAATATTATAAAAGATAGATATCCTATAGAAAAAATAATAGTCAAAAAAAGTTTCCCTAATAAATTAGAAATTATTATTCAAGAAAAAATATCAACTATTATCTATGATAATGGAATTGAATATAGCTATGTTGATTTAGATGGAAAAATAGTAGAAATAATGCGTAAAACCAGTGATTATGAATGGAAAGATATTACCAAAAATGTAGCCACGACTACAAATGATGGTACTACAGTTACCACTACCATAGTAATAGCTAGATTTCATGAACCTGACATAAATGCAATAAAAAAAGATTTAGGTAATTATCCAATTATTTATGATAAAAATAATTTTCAAGAGGTAACTATCAATCAAAATGTTTTAGACAAAAATGAAGTTAGCTCAATTATAGCTTGGTTTAAAAATTTAGATAATAATGAAAAAATTCCTTTAAAATATTTTGTATTTGAAGATAACCATCAAGATCTTACCATAAAAACATACAAAGGATTTTATATGAAAACACGTTTTGATATAGATGTGAAATCTCAAATAAATAAAATAGAAGCTTTGTATAGAGACAAAATAAAAGATGAAAATAAGTTTTTGGATTATATAGATCTACGTTATTCTGATAGAATTTATTGGAAATAAAAAAATAAAACAAATTAATTTTAAAATATAATATATATGGATATTGTAAATCAAAAATTAAATCGTAATCAATTTACTAGCTACGCAAATAGTAAAAATTATGGATCATTACCCCCAAACAAACTAGTAATCCATCATACTTGGAGTCCAAGTAAAGAAGAATGGAACGGACAAAACACTGTACTAGGCTTAAAACATTATTATGAAGGACTAGGCTGGTCTGCAGGACCACATCTCTTTGTGGCAGAAGATGGTATTTGGTTATTCTCTGATATGAGTCGTGATGGTATTCACGCCGGAAGTGGCAATCATCTTAGTATTGGTATTGAAGTTGTTGGTGATTATGATAACCAAGTTTGGTGTGGAGAAACCAAGACGAATACACTACATTCTATAAATACTTTATTAAAAAAATTAAATATTCCAGATTCTGAAATACATTTTCACCGTGATTACTCAAAAAAAAGTTGCCCAGGCAATGCTATTACTAAACAATGGGTTTTGACTGAACTTACAAAATATCGCCAACAAATAGGTGAAGCTACTGTGGCCTCAACAGAGAATACTGTCAAAGAAGGAGACTTGGTAAAAACTTCAAATAATCCTAAAGTTTATCTTATTCAAGACAACAAAAAAAGACATATTGAAAATGAATTGGCTTTTTGGATTTTGACAGATAGAGAATTCAAAAATGTCAAAACTGTAGCAAATACAGTATTAGACAATGTAACAGAAGGGGATACTATAAAAGTAAATGATTTTGAACCATCTCTTTTGAGAGTAATCAAACAAATGAGCAATTTATACAACGCAAATCCAAACTACGCAAAAATACTTTTTGCAACAATTAAATAACAGTTGACAAGATTTCAGAAACGTAGTTATATAATATGTAGAGCGTTTTCTACTAGAGTAGGGGACGCTATAGACGGTCGTGAGAAGTTTAGTTACCCATACCAAACTTCACACGACCGTCGCTGCAAATTTATAAAAAAAATAGACACAATAATATAATTGTCTATTTTTTATTTAAGGTAAAATAATATATTAGATATATTTTGTTTGCAACAAAAACATTGATAGGGAAGAGACACAAAAAAGTATAGTTGGGTAGCATTTATACTAGTTTAAAGCAATGTCGCACAATATACCTTATGCGACATACTACTATAATATAAGATAATATTTAAATGTTTCATCAGCCATTAGTACCCTACATCTAACATTAATATCCAATACTTATGTAACTTTAAAATTAACAAAAAAATATTTAATACATAATTGTTCTATTTTTTTACAGCTATTTTATAGTAATTATTAGCTTATTATAGATACCTACTCGGTAGTACAACAATCTCCTCTTTTTGGCTCTACTTAGCCATTATTATCTATATTTTACGACACTACAAAACAGGGCTTTATTTCTCAAGGTATAGTGTATCATCTTTTTTATTAAAAAATCCCCATGACTATTGTAGTAATCAGAAATCCAATTCTAAACATCCAACTAGCAAGTACTTTTGATTATTTATCTAAAATTTTATTTTAAATAAAATATCATTTTATAATTTTTTTTGAAATTTATCAAAAATATTTTTCAAAATTATTAAATTGAAAATTGTTTCAAAATTCAAAATTATAAATTCATAAATTAGAAAAGTATAATTAAAAAA
The DNA here is from genome assembly GCA_028687045.1 of Patescibacteria group bacterium. Classification (GTDB taxonomy): domain Bacteria; phylum Patescibacteriota; class Patescibacteriia; order Magasanikbacterales; family UBA922; genus UBA1557. Next base: position 6,079 of record JAQUAW010000001.1, on the reverse strand, counting down.
GGGAAGAGACAATTAAACTAATCTCTCCCCTTTTTATTTTTTATAATTTACTACTCTATATTGTGCGACACTAGGACCCTACTCTTAAATTTATCATAGACTTCTTTCAACTTTCTAGCATCATCTAAGGCGTTGTGTTTATTATATTTTTTGGTATCAATATCCAACCATTGATAGAAGTCCTCTACTCTCATTATTTCAGGATCAAAACCATAAGCAAACAAAATAGAGGCGAAATCAATTGGTATCCAAAAAACAGGATGCTCTTTTGGGTCTGAAAATAATCTATACCAATAAATACTATCAAATTGATTGACATAAGCCATCAAAAAAGGCTTCTCTTCTCCCCTACCAATAAACTCCCAGATTTGATTTAGAGCTTCTTCTTTGGAGATTTTGTTTCCTGACAAGTAAGGTACTACATTCTCAGTTACCCAAGGATGCACGCTTCTTTCATCATAAGCCAATTCTAGATAAAGTTCTTCACCATTAGGCTTTACAAGTGCTATAGACATAAGTTCACCGATTTCTGTATCAATATTGGTAAATTCAGTATCAAAAAATATAACATTATCACTAAAAAAATCTTTTTTATTTTTAAATTCCATAAAAATTAATAGTCTTGAACTAAGTAAGTTAAGGCATTTACTGGAATACCATTCTTACGTACTTCCAAATGTAAATGAGGGCCTGTAGTAAAAGGACCAGCACCAATAGTACCAGGTGTTGCACCAGAATAACCAATAACATCACCTCTAGTCACAAACTGATCTTCTGAAACTATAATTTTACTCAAATGTCCATAAACAGTCGAAAAACCATCAGAATGGATTATCATAGCATAAGCATAACAACTAGAAGTTGCACAATGAGTAGTACGGGCTATATAACCAGAAGCTAATGCTCGTACAGGCGTACCATGTGCAGCTCTAATATCAATAGCTGAATGTTCAAAAATATTTCTAAAAGGGTAAGATTTGTCATGAAAATAAGCTGTCACATAACGACTATCTGTTGGCCAAGAAAGAGGCAACAAACCAGATTGCTGTGGATTGCCATTATTTATTTTATTTTGTTCTTCCAATCTTTTTCTAACTTGATTTTCAATACTACTTATATCATTTTCAATTTGACTATACTGTTGTTTCAAATTATTTACCAAAGTACTAAAAGTAAGTTGAGATGATTTTGTTTTTAGAAGTAAATTCTCTTTGTATTGTGTTTGTTCTTGTAAATCTTTCTTTCTATTATCCAATTTATCATTTAATTCTTGATAACTCTTTTGTTGTTCTTCTTTTTGTTTTTTCTTATTTTCCAAATCTTCTCTAGCTAAACGAACAGTTTTGGCACTTTTACCCATATCTTTTTCAAGATTTTGTACATAATGAACACGATTATAAAAATCAGAAAAACTATTATAAGCAGCCATTACTTCTATATACTTTTTATTATTTTCATAATGAATAGTTCTGATAAGACCAGACAAAAGCCTTTGTTGTTCAGCTATTACTCTTTCTTTTTCTTGAATTGACAAAGACATCTCTTTGATTTGTAACTCTGCTTGTTCTATTTTTTGTTGTGTAAATTGAATATCCAAATCTACTTGGGCTATATAATTATCCAAAATAGATAATTGATTTGACAAGGACGTAAAATCCAATTTTGTTTGTTCTATTTTTTCTTTGTAAGCCTTAATCGTCTTTTCTAATTCAGCTACTTTATTTTTCTTGTCAGCTATTTGTTTATTTAATTCATCAATATCTGTTTTTGTACTAGCAACTTCTGTAGCATCGACAGTAAAAACAAAAAACGGGTTTATCAAAAAAACCGATATAAGAATAGAAATAAATAAAAAAACACGCTTTTTCATAGTTAGAAACTATTATAGCATGTTTTCTCAAAAAATTCTAAATTTTATCTACAGCCTGTCTCATTCTAGTCAAAGTTTCTTCTTTTCCTAGTACTCCAGCAATTTCCAAAGGTCCTGGAGAATTTTGTAAACCAGACAAACTAACACGCATTGGCCACAAAACATCACCATTACCTAATCCTTGCTCTTTTATCCAAGTAAGCATAGAAGATTCCAGATTTTCACGTGTCCACTCCCCTGTTATATTTTCTAAAAATTCAATAGTCTTTTGTAAATTAACTTTTGTTGTTTCTTTATCAGATTTTTTCCAGACAAGCATAGACGATTCATACTCTGGCAAAGCAAAAATAAAGGAAGTATTCTCTACTATTTCAAATAAAGTATTGGCTCTCCCCTGTTCCAAAGCAACAATTTTTGCTAAATCAAAACTACTAACATCTACACTTTTTTCTTGAAAAAAACTTTCACATCTTTTAGCCAATTCTTCTTTCGACATTTTCATTATATATTGTTTGTTGTACCAATTTAGTTTTTCAATATTAAATACTGCAGCAGCCTTACCAACTTTGGCAAAATCAAATTCTTTTTCTAATTCTTCCAAAGTAAAAAATTCTCTATCATCACCTGGATTCCAACCCAAAAAAGCAATAAAATTAACAAAAGCCTCAGGTAAATAACCTTTTTTGACATAATCAATCACCGATACGTCACCATGACGTTTGGAAAGTTTTTGTTTCTTTTCATTGATGAGCAATGATAAATGAGCAAATTTTGGAGTTTCCCAACCAAACATATTATAAAGCACAATATGTTTTGGAGTACTAGCCAACCACTCTTCAGCACGAATAGCATGACTAATTTCCATCAAGTGATCATCTACTACTACCGCAAAATGATAAGTTGGAAATCCATCTGCTTTAATCAAAACTTGATCGTCAATTAACTTGTTTTGAAATTCCACACGGCCACGCACCATATCGTCAATTACAGTCACACCTTCCTTTGGCATTTTCATTCTAATTACAAAACTTTCTTTATTTTCTAGTTTTGCATCCACTTCTTCTTTAGTCAAATTACGACAATGTCCATCATAACCTGTAGCAAGTTTATTTTCTTCTTGTTGTTTACGCATTTCGTCCAATCTTTCTTTGCTACAAAAACAGTGATAAGCATCATTTTTTTCTAATAAAACTTTGATATATTTTTGATAAATTTCCAATCTTTCGGATTGAATATAAGGACCTTTATCACCTTTTTGTTTGATTTCTCCATTTTCCAAAACGACTCCTTCATCTATTGTAACGTGAGTCCAAGCAAATGATTCAAGAATATTTTCAAGAGATCCTTCTACAAAACGTCCTTGGTCAGTGTCTTCAATACGAAGCAAAAACTTACCATCATGTTTGCGTGCAAAAAGATAAGCATAAAGAGCTGTACGCAAACTACCAATATGTAAATAGCCTGTTGGACTTGGTGCAAAACGTGTTCTTATCATATGTTCTCACAATCCCAAAGTCGGCGAAGCTCGACATGGGATCTTTCTTAAGTATAAATGTTTTTGTTTAATAAATCATTAATTGATTCTAAAAGATGTTGCTAAATAGATTAAGAAGGTTATCAGAGTCTACAGATCCCTCGTCGTATTCTCGACTTAGGATGATAAATTAGCCATTACAATAGCAGCTGAAATTGCCACATTGAGTGATTCAGCTTGACCTTGACCTGCTATATTATAGCTCTTATCGACTATTTTTTCAAGACCTTCTCTAATTCCTTGAGATTCACTACCAAAAATATAGACAACTTTTTCTTCATATTTCATTTTTTTGTGACTCTCCCCTTTCAAATCTAGTGAGTAAATTTTGTATTCAGACTCTTTTTTGAGCTTTTCTAGAGTTTTTAAAAGATTACTGGTTTTTGCAATCTTCAAATGAAAAATTGAACCCATAGTACTACGCACAGTTTTGGGATTGTAGACATCCACAGTGTCTTCAGAAAGTAAAATATTCTTGAAACCAAACCAATCGGCCGTGCGAATAATAGTACCTAGATTACCTGGATCTTTAATAGCATCGAGACAAATTATCGGTCCATCATCAAGCTGATCTGCCAAGATTTCCAATTGATCAATCACCGCCAAACACCCAGGAAAGGTTTCTGTGTTTTTTATTTTATCAATATCATTGCGTCCACAAAAAGCTACTTGTACATTTTTCTTTTCTGCTTTCAAAATTATTTTTTCAAACTCCTTTTCATCTCTAAGTTTACCATCTACTATGACTAGTATCACTTCCATTTCAGAATTGAGAGCATCCATTACTCCCTTGATTCCTTCTACCACAAATTCCTTTTCCTCTTTGCGAAATTTCTTTTGTTTTAGTTTATTTAAGTGTTTAATGATTGAGAGTTCGAGCATATGGTTCACTATATTGAGCGGAGCGAAATATCTTTCTTAAGTTTAACCACTTAACAACATTTACTCCACTATTAATATTTTTTTTATAATTTAAATTAGTTAAAAATGTTTTTATTTAAGAAAGATCCCTCACCGTCCTTCGGCGGTTCAGGATAATTAAGAAACTAAATGTAATTGTAGCTTTGAAAATTCTAGCAAATCTTTTTGGTTGCGTTATCAATCTATACAACCATTCCAAACCAAGTTTTCTTACCAATTTTGGAGCACGTTTCACTTTGCCAGACAAAAAATCAAAACTACCACCTACCCCCATAAACAATTTTACGTTCTGTAATTTTGGCAAATTTTCATAGATCCACTTTTCTTGTTTATTATGCCCAAAAGCAACAAAGAGAATTTGGGCTTTGCTTGTCTTTATTTTTTGGAGTATTTTTTCATTTTCTTTTTCATCATATTTCAACATCATTTTACGAGCACCACTTTTCTGAATTTCTACTTTTAAACCAACATCAGAACCAGCTATTTTCAACTCTGGGAATTTAATTTTTAGTCTGTTTTTCATTTCTAGCAAGACTTGCTTGTCGCCAGAACCTAAGAAAAATACTGAACACTTTTTTTGTTCAGCTATCTTACAGACATCTAGCATGAAGTCTACACCATGAATTACGGACAAGGATTTTTTGGACAGAAACTTGATACCGTGTCCATCACAAATATTCAAATCAGCACTATTTAGTACTCGACGAAAATAACTGTCTTTTCTTGCATCTACCAGCATTTCTGGATTTGGAGTGAAGATTTTGTGCTGTCCCCCAATAGACAAGAGGTTGGAGACAAAAAGACGGCTAGATCCTAAATCCAGCTTACTTATTTTTACTCCTAGGATTTTGATACTGTCGAACATAAAACATTGATTTTAAAAGATTACACAGATTTGGCTTTTTTTATAATATTTTCAATAAATTTTTCCTTCTCTCTGGTATAAGATGGTCTGTCATTTTCAAACTTTTTAGCTAAATCGTCTTTCAATTTTGTATATTCTTCCCGTTCAACTTCATTTTTTATCAAATAATCACGAAATAATAAAGAATCACTCCAACTATCACTACCATATTCCACAATACTAATATGGTGAGTGCGTCTTTCCTCAGGTCCTTTGGCAAAAAAATGACGATCAGGAAACTTATGCATATAATGATAACCCAAATTTTCAAGCAATTCAATAAATTGTTTGAGATAATCATCTTCAATCGAAGATACCGCTAGCCTAATATCAATTATTGGTTTTGCTGGTACCTCTGGTATAGATGTACTACCAACATGCTCAATATCTAGAATTAAGTTACCCAAGGTATCGAGTAATGTTTGTTTCTCAATTTCAAAAAGACTTTTCCACTCTTTATGATTTTTTTCTAATCTTACTGTCCCACGTTTCAATCCTAACATATTTTTATACTTCGCAAAATTGCTTAATACTGATATAATTATAGTATAAAAATTTTATACTTTACAAACTCTTAACTTGTCTTATCTTAGCACATATTGACAAATTTTTCCAGCATGTTATAGTATTATCACTCACTCTATTAGAGTGATAATTATAAACAAAAGCCTTTCCAGCCTTTTTGGCATTTCAAGCTTTTTAAGCCTTTTACTATGTTTCCCCAAAATTTCACCCACAAATCCCAAGAAGCTATTCAAAATTCGCAAAGCATTGCTAACCAAAATAGCCAAACACAAATAGAACCACCTCATTTATTTTTGAGCTTACTCAATCAAAGTGAAGGTGTTGT
>JAQUAW010000031.1 GCA_028687045.1 Patescibacteria group bacterium | reverse complement strand
CTAGTTTCATCTTTTTCCAAAGCCAAAAACAAAGTCCAAAGACCAAAACCAAAAGCCAGACCAGAAATGATAGCAAAAAGCCAATCTACACCTTGAAAAAGCCCCCAACCAACAAAAGGCAAAGCAGGCAAAGCGGCACTCATGTAAATAGTGGAATAAAAAGTATAGATAATCGGCTTGCCCAATTTGTCACTCACTATCACTTTGTCCAACATAAAGACAACCGCAAAACTGATGTAACCAATAAGAGCAATGAGGAACCAGAACATAATTTTGAAAAATAACAAATTACAAAATCCAAATTTCAAATAATATACAATCCCAAAGTTTAAAATTTGAAATTTGTTATTTGGATTTTGGAATTTTTGTTTTTAATTTATAAATCTTTGTATTTGCACTAAAAATACTTTATAAAAATAAATAATCAAAACTAAAACAGGTGCATATCCTCTATTTCACTTCTCTTACCTTTCAAAACTATTTCTTCCACATGGTAAGCACCATTGCGAGGAGCATTGAGGAAACCATTCATAGCAGCATCTGCCAACCAACCAGAAGCCAACCAGTCTTTGAGCCATTCATTGGTGAATTTTGGATCTTCTTGTACAACACCCGCCCCGATAGACGTCAACCATTTTTTATTGAAATCTTCTTGTGAACCAACAGTAGGCGCAATAATAATAGGTAATCCCAAACCAGCATAAAATGACAATTCACTTGGTTTAGTCCACAAAATATCAGTAGTCTGCAATACTTCATTGAATTGTTTAAAATAATCAAATTTTGACTGAGCAGAATATATCAAAAAAATATTTTTATTGATATGACTAGTCAAATTCAAATCTTCCAAAATAGCTTGATAATAACGAAAAACATCGTTTTTTATACCAGCTACCAAGTTCAAGCGAATTTTACCTTTGACAATTTCTTCTCTAAGACTACTAGCGATTTCAGCACCAAGTTCACGCTGAGCTCCAGCACCACCGACAGCAAAAGTCAAAGTCAAAGGATGATCAGACTCATTGCAACTGTCACAAATTTTCTTACCCAAAAACTTTTCCATAGTATATTTGTATTTACTACGGTAAAGACCTTCTGGATCAAGGTTGAAAATACGAGACGCTAGATTTTTTTTCAAAATATCTAAGTTTTTATCACCAATATTTTCTTTTGGCAAAGGAAAACCGGTAATAAATATTTGATGTTCACGAACACCATAAGATTCTAGTCTTTTTTTGACACGTCTATTTGGCACAAGATAATTTATACGACTTCTCTTAGGATCAAGCGGTGCCCAAGCACGACTAATATCAGTATCTGTACAAATACAATAAATATCACCTTTATAATCATGTTCTTCAGCAAAAAAAGCTGTAGTGAAAAAAGAAGTAATATATGGTAAATGTTCTAATTTGTTTAATTTATTTATCAAATCTTTGCCCCAGCCTTTTTTTATCATGCTATAAATTTCTTTTACTTGCAGAGTTGGACGAGACAAATCACGATAAGGATAAAAAGGTTCAATACGCTGAACATAATCCATTAAAGCAAAAATATAATTACCGACTAATGGCAAATGCTTTAGACGCGAGATTTTTTCATAAATTTTACGACCACCTTCCCATTTGAATTGGTCTGACTTAGTAATACCACCATATTTATTAGCATTGATAATACCATATTCATCCATAGACATACCTGGTACAGATTGGGCAATTTCATGAAGAGGATGAACGGCCCTTTGATGACCATAACCCATGTCTACCGTAACGATATACGCTTTATCAAAAAAAATTTTTTCAAGCATAAAAAAAATTATCTCTTTAATCGAGATAATTATAACATATAATGTTACAAAGTACAAAAAATACTAGAACAAAAATAAATACAACAAAATTATCAAAATTTTCTTTCACTCACAAAATTTCTGTGTTAATCAGCGTCTCATTTTAAAAATCAAAATCAACAAAATTAAAATATTTTACCTTTGGTTTATCTAAATATTCCAAATATTTAATATCTGAAACATTTATTTTGCCAACATACAAATCCTTCAAACGTTGTTCAGTATCTTCTGATAAATAATCAGAAACTTTGAAATAACCACGCAAATAAATAGCATCTCTAGTAGAGCCACCTGGCAAAGAAGTATCAGACATTCCACGTTTGGCACGCAAACAAGCATTCCAAGCTTTTTGATTTTTTAGACCATACTCCTTTTTTAAAAAATGAAACAAATCAACAAAAGACATAGTCTGAGCATGATAAATAGCAATTACTAAATAAGCTGGCCAAACATCTTTCATCCCCATATTTAAACCTATTTTTTTTTGATTATAGATAGCCAAACCTTCTTCTGTTTCTAGATAATTAGCAGTGCCTCTTTTGAATATTTTGTAATCTTGCAAAGCACCATTGGCATAACGATAAACATGTGTACCAATCTCATGTACCAAAAGAGCTTTTAATTTATTGATACTACGTCTTGATTTTTTGTTTATATAAATAACTTTTTTGTAAGGATCAACAGATATAGTCTTTGCAATCTCTGACACTTTTACTTTCCAACCAACCAATCTACTTTTGTCTAAAAAGTATTCAAAATGTTTAACAATTGATTTAGAAGCCAAAATTTTACTAGTATCTTCTTTGATAGGATTATCCTTTATATATTGTTTAGCTTTTTCAAAAAGTTCCTCATCCACATTACCATATAATTCTTGAGCAGATTCACTATAATCACTAGTTCCCACAGAATCCAAAAATTGTATTTTGGAAATAATTTCGTTTATTTTTTTGATAAACAAAGGATAAAGAGAATGATTAATATTTTTTGGCAAAGAGCTTATATCACGCAAAAAAGCTGTGAAATTGATATCTGGTTTTTTATAAATAAAATTAGGAGAAAAATCTTTACTAGCCATAAATTTTACCTTTTCTTCTGTAAGATTCAAAGGCTTTATGTGTGACAACATTTTTAATTGTTTATCAATAATTGATAACTTTTTATCAATATTTTTGATAATTTTTTCACTGATAGTCATATTGGCAGGCAACCTTTTGTCAGTTTCTTCTTTAAGATTTACATCAATCAAAAAATTATTCAAAGTCTTACCACCAATTATTACTTTGTACAAGCTAGATGATAAATCTGTTTTTTTGAAAGGAAAACGTACACGCTCACCTCTCAACAGTACATCTGAATAACGTTTTAATTTATCAATACCTGGCAAAGATTCATCAAACAAAACAACATCACTATGCGGATCTATCTTTGTCAAAACAGAAGTATTTGGTGTATTCAAAATATTTATTTCTTCAAAAAGACCAATTATTTTTTTCTCAGTTTTTGTCTTTGTTTTTTTTTCTATCTTTTTTGGTAAAGCACTAAAAAGAGCTTTACTCACTTCCACACCTTTTTCAGGACTTGAAACTTTCAAATCCTCTACTTTTTCTAGACGATGTTTCAAAGGAATTTGATTGGCAATTTGGATACCCAAACCAGCCCGAGCATTTAACTCCAAAATTTTTATACCTGTTTTTGTCAAAACCAAATCAACAGCCAAAAATTTTACCTGACTAGCTTGTTGAGCCTTGGCCGCTGTAGTCAAAATTTCATCCCACATAGGCAATTGAATACTTCTCACTTTTTCTCCATTTGGCAATTTTCTCACAAATTTGTCGTGATGGACTGCAAAATTAGCCTTACCATTGGAAATATTTATACCTACCCCCACACCACCAAGATGCAAATTTGCTTTTCCTCTAGATTCAAAAGTTGGCAAACGTAACATCGCCATGACAGGTACATAATTGAAAACAATAACACGAATATCTGGCAAACCAACTTCGGTAAAAGATAATAAATCTTTATGTGGCAAAAGCATTTCTTCCAAAATCACTTGATCAGACAAACCAGAAATAGCATATTTACCATCTAATATAGAAATCATATGCAAATACAAATCATGCCAACCATAAACAACTCCTGTAACATCTTTAAAAATCAGATTCTTATGTTCTTTTATAACAATAATCCCCTCTCCACCAAAACCATGATTTGGCTTGATTACAAAACTTTGTGGTAAACTTTTTGGATTGATATCTGATAATTCTTTATGCCTTTTGATAGTATTATAAATTTTGGCAACACCCATACCACGAGTCATCAAATAATTTTTGGTATAAATTTTATCGTCAGCAAATTTTTTGCTTTGTTTGGTATTATAACGACCAACGTAATGCAAATTACGAGCGTTCATTCCCAAAATAGCATTTGCTCTTTTAAAAAATTTCATAATTATTCTTCTTCACCGATATGACTTAAAAAGAGACTTCTAAATCTAATATATTCACTAATACGTAAACCTGTAAATTTACCAAGTAGCAAAGTAAGCAAGATAGGAAAAATTACTATCTCTGGCCAAGAAATAAGTAAGTTATCAAAGAAAGACCAAATCATAAAATAATATAACACCATCACGACCAACAAAGTCTCGAGAACACCGAAAATAGCAGACTTCAGTCCTGTTTCAGATTTGGCTTCCATAAACTTTTCTGACAAAGTTGTCATAACAAGCATTGGGAAAATTGCCCCAGTAAGAGATAAAGCTAAATTGAACTTCAAAATTAAGGCTATCAAAAACAAAAAAGAAATAGAAATAAAAGATAAATTCAAAGCAACTTTTGACAAATGTAATATTTCTATTTTGTCTGAAAAATATTTGATAAATTGACTAACAGTAACTGCCAAGAAAAATGTCATCAAGCCCAAAGGTAACCCTAAAATATAAAAAGCAATAGTAACAATGATTGGCGTAAACAATCCAAAAGTATTAATACCAACAACATTTCTAAAAAATATAATAATAAAAGATAAAAAAGGTATTATTAAAATAAGATAAACACTATCAGAAGGCACACCTCTTTCAATAAAATAATTTACCAAAGTAGATAAAACATACCAATAATTTTTGCTACTATTATTATCAACATGTCTAAATTCAATACTACGACCAAATAAAGAAGTTTCAATATCCTCTATTTTTTTGATACTCAAAACAGGTCCCAAAGCTTCTGGTCTAGTCAAAAGAATATATTCGGGATTTATAATTTTATAATTTTGATAAACACCATGAGTCACCACATCAATATTGCCTTCTGTAAGAACTACAAAAAATTTATTTTTTATTAATTCTTTGTCATCATTATTTAAAGACTGAAAATATTGTGTAAAAGCTTGTAAAGAACGTAATGACTTAGTATGAAACAAAACTATATCAGAATTTTTTATATATTGACTACGTTCGCTAATAAGTTTTACAATAGATTCTTCTGATAAAAAACTTTCTTCTTTGATATTAGGTGACAAGACATCCAAAGCAACACCTTGGCTTTTTGCTTGATCGACTATCAAATCAATCTCAGATTGACTTCTTTCATCCACTATCATTATAGCTCTAGTATCATATACAAAGACATCTTTACTTGTCGCTAAATTTTGTCTAATACCAGAATTATCAATATAAGAAATTTCTAACTCTACATTATAGGTTCCAGTTTTTGCATAATCATGAACAACATCGTCACCATATTCACTTTTTTCATCACCAAATTTCCAATAGACTGTCTTATTGACAATGTTGTCTGGCAATACTGATTTACTAGAATCAAAAATTATTTTTTTGCCTACTTGAACATAATTTTCTGAAAAAATGACAGGAGAATAAGATACAACATTACTAGAGACTTCCTCAACACTGGCAAAAACAAAAGAAGGTACAAGAAAAGAAAATACTATTGCAAAAAATAAACTAATTTTTTTTATCATATATTATAAAATTTTATACTAACGATGTATAAATAATGTAAGATACTAAAATACAGCCAATATCTTGAGTAAGAGTATAGCAAAAAAAACAAAAAAAATCAAATAAAAAAAGTCTAAAATTAGACTCTTTTTTAGAACAAAAAAACAAGTATTTATTTGCCTGATAACTTATCAGTTACTTTTTTTACCACATCATCCATATCTACGGCACCTTTGATAATATAATCGTGAACCCCTTGCTCCACAATTTTTGAGATACTCTCAGCTTCCACAACTCCTGTCAGCATCAAAATAGGTACGGCCTTACCCCACTCACCACTTTGACGAATCTGGGTAATCATCTCAATACCTGTCACTTTTGGCATCATAATATCTGACAAAATGAAATCAGGATGTTCATCCAAAGCTAGTTTTAGACCATCTTCACCATTGGAAGCTTCAAGAACTTTGAAATTTTCCATTTTGAATCTAGCAACCAAAGCCATCAATTCTAATTTTTCATCCTCCACTATAAGAATTTTTTTTACCATATTTTTGTATTTAAAATATATATTTAGCTAATTACATTAGTTTCAAAAGGAATGGCAAAATAAAAAGTACTACCACTACCCTCTTTGGAAAAAACACCGACAATACCATCATGAGCCTCTACAATACCTTTGACAATAGAAAGACCCAAACCAGTACCTTTGTGATCACTACGAACAGAAGCCTCTAATTGTTTGAATTTATTAAATAAATTTTTAATATCATCTTCGGCAATACCAAAGGCACTATCAGTAACAGCTATAAAAAGAGAACTAGGCAAATTAGTAAATTCTTCTTTATCTTTGTCAATAAACCAAGCAAAATTATTTTCTTGACCTTCTTTGACAATACTCTCACCTTTATTATGTGACATCACTTGTACTGTCACACTGCCACCTTCTTTGGTGAATTTTATAGCATTGGATAAAAGATTTATCAAAGATTGTCCTATTCTATTTTTGTCCAAAAATACTTTCTCAGGAACATTTTTGGCAATAGATACTTTCAAATCAATTTTACTTTCTTTGGCCAAAGTACCAAGTATTTCCACGTTTGTTTTCAAAAAATCTTTTATTGGCAAAACTTCTTTATGAATTTCAAATTTACCAGCACTAATCTTGGAAACATCTAGTAAATCATTTACCAGATCAAGCATACGAGAAGAACTCTCTAACAATACAGTAGCATACTCCGAATCTTTTTTAGCACGTTTTTTCTTTTTATTTTCCAAAATCATTACTTCTGAAATACCTTTGATACCTGTCAAAGGTGAACGTAATTCATGAACCATCATGGAAGTAAAATCCTCACGCATTTTTTCTAATTCTTTTTCTTTACTAATATCATAAAAAATAACAACACCTCCAATAATATCACCTTTGTTGATACCAGAATTCACTTTTACAGGTGAAACCAAAATATGGAAATATCTATTATCCAACAAAACTTCTGTTACTGGCAAAATTTTGTCCAACTTTACACTTTCTTCAAGTTTGCCACGAATATCAAATTTACCTTCCAGATTATCTATAAAATCAAAAATTGTTATTTCTTCTTTTTCAATATGCAAAATTTGTTTCATGGCAGGATTAGCCACAAGAATACGATAATCATTGTCTGTCATTACTACACCTTCAGACATACTTTCTACCATAGCACTCAACTTCTTTTGTTCGTTACTAATGACATCTTGTAGACGAGTAACAGCTTCCGACGCTTGTCTAGTGATTTTATAAAGAATTGTAGTTTCTTCTTCTTTGTAAAGACCAGGATTACTATGAGCTACTGTCAAAACACCTACCACTTTTTCACCAATAACAAGAGGAATGTTAAAAAAAGATTGTACAGGAGATTCAATTTCGTCAATAATGACAGCTCCGGTCAAAACTTCTTCTACTTGACTTTCACTAAATTCTTTATTCAAAAGAGCACTAAGAGACTTAAGCATTCTTGTTTTTATATCTTTTATAAATTTTCTAGAAACAGATTCTTCTAAATGAATTTTGAAAATAACTTTTTCTGGTTGTAAAAGCATGTACGATACTACTTGATATTCAATAAACTGATGCAATGAACCTGTAATGATATCAATAATATTTTGCACATTCAAAGAGTAGCCGATACGTTCACCCAATTCTTTCAAAATAGCCAGCTCATACATTTTTCTTTGCATGTTTTTTCGTTCTTCTTCCAATTTTTTTTTCAATTTCAAACTACGTCGATAAAAAAATATACCGAGTACAAAAACCACGATAGAAACCAAAACAAAGAAAATTAAAACAAATTCCATAATTTATTATTGAGCCATTTTTTTGGCTTCATTAGTAGCGTAATTCAAAACTTTGACAGCCATAATAAAATTGATAAACCAAACAACAAATACTGGAACAACTACATAAAGAGCTGTCTTTAAACTACAATATAAGAAAAAAGTTGAGACAATTCCCAAACTATACATTTCTATCAACATTGTATAAACCAAAGTTTTACTAATTTTTCCGATCAAAGAACCTTTGACCATACCATAAACTCCTTTACCTTTGATAAAAATAAAAACACTACCTGCGACCAAAATTGGCCAACCTACAAACAAAATCGCATTTCTCATAATTTCTAACATAAAAATAAATTATTTATTGATTTAAAATACGTTTGTGCTATTTGAACTATTCTTTCTTTAGACCTGGATATTTAGCAAAAATTGAGCCAAGAGCATTCTTGACAATCAAGCCTGACAAATTGACATACTCGTCCACAAGAGCTTGTATAGCGGCTTCTGGGTCACCACTGATTGAAGTTACTTGACCATCAGCAGACAATTCTAAAGCTTTGACATTACGAGCTTTTAATATGGCAATGTCTGGTCCCAAAATTACAGCTTGTTTGGCAATAATTTCTGAAATTAGAGATTTGTATTGTTCCATGTCTCCCATATATTTATAAGTTAAATTAGTAATGTCTATATTATACACAATTTTGCTCAAGAAAACAAAAAAACGGTGTATATTTACCGTCTTTATGAACTAGTCACTAATTATGATTTATAAACAAAATCTCCATTTATTTTTAAAAGTATAGATAACAATTTTTTTAGTCATCATTCCACGTTCCTCTTTCCACCATTCCCCTTTACACATTACTCACTTCTCAAGGCATCTACTGGATCAAGCTTACTAGCCTTCAAAGCTGGATAAAAACCAAAAAACAAACCAACAGCTGCTGAAAAAGTAAAAGCTAACACAACTCCCGAAAAAGATGGCACAACATACCAACCTTCAAACTTATTTAATATAGGAATTATTATCTGACCAAGCAAAGCTCCTATCATTCCCCCACCAATTGACAAAATAACTGATTCAGCCAAAAATTGAGTCAAAATATCTTGCTTTTGTGCACCGATAGCTTTGGCAATACCAATTTCTTTTGTTCTCTCAGCCACAGTCACAAACATGACGTTCATAATACCAACACCAGACACAATAAGCACAATCGTCGCAATTGACACCAAAAGTAAAGACATAGTATCAGCCGAGCTTTGTGCTGCTCCAACAATAGAACCAGGATCAAAAATACGAAAATCATCAGCTTGGCTAGCTTTTAACTTGTGTTGAATTCTAAGCAATGCAGTAATATCTTCCATGCCTGTTTTTAAATTGTCCACATCATTCATCAAAACTACAATCATCATTTGGGCTGTTTTCCCAAGAAAAGTTTGCTCAGCAGTACTATAAGGAGTAAAAACAGAATCATCATAAGACATACGTCCCATAGCACTTCCTCCATTTTCTTTGAGAACACCAACTATTTCAACTTTTTTACTATTGACTGTAATAGATTGCCCAATAGCCTGACTAGCTTCAAAATTTTCTCCAAACAAAGTAACCAAAGCTCCAGAACCTAATACCGCGACTTTTGTTTTAGCATTTATATCTTCTTCGTTTATCAGACGTCCTGAAGCTAATTCCAAATTACCAATATCAAAAAAATTTACGTAATTACCAAAAACATTTAAAGAAGCAGATTCTTTGCCATAAGCCACAGTAGTATTGCCAGAAATAAATATAGTAGTATCTTTTATGTTAGCAACATTTTGGGCAATAAGATTAGAATCTTCTGGTGCTAATTTTGAAGATGACACAGCATCTCGACCCATTTGTTTCATCACCATAATAGTCGTAGCACTAAGATTTTTGTATTGATCAGCAATTTGTTTTTGCGCACCAGTACCAATACCTACGACAACGATGACAGTAGAAACACCAATGATAATACCAAGTACTGACAAAAAACTACGCACTTTATTTGCAAAGAGCGCTTCACCAGCCATTTTCAAAATTTCTAAAAACATATTTATCAGCAAATTAAGCAGAATCCACCCAAGGCGGACTTTGTAAGCAGATTAAGCTGTAAGCTTTGTGAGCCCGTACCTACCGGCAGACATAACAAGTAACAAACAAATCACAAATAATAAATTACAAACTATCTCGATTTATTAATAAATAGTACTTTATAACTTTATGAACTTTATAAACTTTTAACTAAATTAATATTCACTCTTAAGTTTATAATGATTATCCAATATTTTTCCATCACGCATATAGACAATTCTATCAGCAAACTTAGCGACTTCCGCAGTATGAGTAACCATAACCACTGTCTTACCTTTCTTTTTGAAATTTTTGAATATTTCCATAATTTCCAAACCATTTTTGGAATCAAGCGCACCAGTAGGCTCATCTGCCAAAATAATTTCAGGATCATTCATAAGAGAACGAGCAATAGCCACACGTTGTTGTTGCCCACCAGATAATTCTGTAGGCTTGTGCTCTGTTCTATCACCAATAGATAACATATTCAAAATTTCAGTTGCTTTTTTTTCTCTAATTTCTTTACTCACACCAGCATAAAGACTTGGTAAGGCTACATTCTTTAGAGCTGTCAAACGTGAAAGAAGATTGAATTGTTGAAAAACAAAACCCATTTTTTTGTTACGAATAAAAGCCAAAGTGAAATCATCACGTACTTCACCAATATTTTCACCTTGCAAAAAATATTTACCAGAAGACAAAGGATGCAAACAACCTATAATATTTAATAACGTAGTCTTACCTCCACCAGACTCCCCCATCAGTGCCACAAATTCACCTTTTTTTATTTCCATGTCTACACCTTTCAAAACTTTTATTTCTTCTCCATTAGCCAAAAAATATGATTTGCAAACATTCTCTAATTTTATGACAATATCATTTTCCATAAAATTAATATTTTACTTTTTCGCCAACTTCCAAACCAGAAATTATTTCTACCATTTGTCCATCAGTAAATCCTGTCACGACTTGTCTTATATCACCATTTTCCAGATGAACTGAAGGTTTACCATCAATATTTTGGACAGCTTGTACCGGTATTTCCAAAACATCTAGGGCTTCCGCAATCACGAAATCTACACTAGCACTCATACCTTCTCTGATATCCACACTACTAGTATTATCAAGCAAAACTCTGACCAAATAAGTCACCACTCCACCATTGCCACTTTCAGAAGTCAAAGATACGAAGTTAACAATACCATCAAGCACAGCGCCATCAAGAGAATCAATAGTAATATGAGCTTTTTGATTAATTTGTATTTTACTAATTTCAGATTCTTCAATATTTGTTTCTACAAAAAAAGTATCTTTGTTCAAAATAGTTACAAAAGGAGAATTTTTACTATCCACGATGATATCACCTGTTTTACCATTTAGCAAAACAACTTCTCCATCAATTGGAGACTTGAGAGTAGATTGATCAATTTGATAAAGAAGTTTTTGGACACTAGCACTAGCATTGGCCAAACTACTTTTTGCCGAATTTAATTCTGCTTGAGTAAGTGGTGACGAAGCATCTTTCAATTGTTGTTCAACATTTTTCAAACTAAGTCTAGCACTAATTTCAGAAGCAGTAGCATCACTCTTAGCTTTTTCTAAAGCGTCCAAAGCATTTTGATAAGATCTTTGATAAGAGTCATAACTCGTTTTAGCAGTATCTACTGACTTCATAGCTGAATTAAAAGAACTAATACTAGAAATCAAAGAAGATTTTTTGCTATTTACACTACTACGCATACTATCCAACGAACTTTGTGTCAAATCTCCAATTGGTACTGTAGACAAAAGCATCTCTTGCAAATCATAATAATGTTGGTGCATCACAGTTAAACCATCCAAAATCAATTTTGCGCCAGCCATAATATCATCATGATTAGATGACAAATTCAAAGGAATTAAAGCACTCTCAGCTTTGTTCAATTTTTCCTTAGCCACTAAATAAGAATTTTTTGCACTATTAATTTTACTACTATCCAAGGCTGATAGTACGCTTTCAAAAGTATCATTAGCACTAGTATTATCAATACCTAAAATGTTATCCGCAGAAACCAAGGCACTATTCAAACTTGTGAGTGCAGAAAGAGATGAATTATACAAACTTTCATAAGCATCTTGAACTATTTGACTATTTTCACCACCTTCTGACAATTTCAAATTATCTTTTGCTGTTTCAACTGAATTTTCTGCACTCTTAATGGCATATTCATTTTGTGTCAAAGTTTTATCAAGACTAGCTTGTGCACTTTCTACAGAATTTTTATAAGAAGCCAAATCATTTTCTGTAGGGCCTGCAATTTTTTCGGCATAGCTTGCTTTGGCTGAGTTGTAAGAAGCATAAGCAGAACCCAAATCAATACTTTGTGTACCTGTATCAGCGGTAGCTATTTTATCTCCTTTTTTGACAACGTCACCTTCTTTGACAAAAACATTATTTATTTTCAAACCAGTACTAGAAAAAGAAAGACTCACACCATCTTTGGCAACAACGCTACCATCAGAATTGGTAATAATACTAATATCACCTTTTTTGACAATGGACGTTTTTGCAGCGACTACTGTTTTTTTGGTACCAGCTGTAAATTTTGAATAAACAAAATAACCACCAGACAAAACAATGATAAGTGCTAGCAAAATTATTAAAACTTTTTTGTTTTTCAAAAATTTAGGGAATTTTAATCCACGACGAAATTTTTTACTTTGACCTATTAGAGAATCTTGTTCTGTCATATTATCTGATACTTACATATTCAGCTACTTTTTTATCAGTGACTGAAGTATTTAACCAAATAGAAAGATTAGAACCGACAATCACATCAGCGAGACTTGAGGCTTCACCACGTTTGTTCATAGCAATTCCAACAGGAATTATTACTTTTACATCACCCAAACTATATTCTTTGGTAAGTTCTGCCATCATTTCATTACGAGCTGTAGCTTCTTCACTATTTGCTTCACCAGGTGGAGTACCACCACCCATACCACCCATCATACCACCGCCAGGTCCCATACCTGTACCACGTGTTCCTACAAAAACCGCAGGATCTGTATTAGTATCACCACTAGCTTGTCTACTTTCCATCATTTTTTCTCTAATTTTTTCCATGTCTATTTGTGTGATAGTAACTTCATTTCCTACCATAGATTTTACAACACCAGAAATATCAACATTTCTCTCTGGCATATTTGGATCTTGAAACTGACCTGTTTTGTTATTAGTTGTCGTAGATGCACTATCACCGTTTACTGATGTATTGTTACTACAACCAGTAACAAAAAAAACCAAAGCTAAACTAGCTATAATAAAAGAGATTCTTTTCATAATATGCCTTAAAAATAAGTACTTTATACCATATACTACGCATAAAAAAAGTATTTCTTTCAAAAAACAAAAAATACCTATATTTTAGGTATTTTTATCACTTTTTCCATCATCTACGGAATGAATATCTATTTCTTCCTCCAAATTCTGTTATTTCTGACATATACTAAAAATATTAAAATTTATTTTTCATCTTTTATAAATAAAAACAAAATCGGCACTACAAACATAATACCAATTACCATCATAAAAGCAACATTAATATTATACAAATCAGCAAAATAACCAATAAGCGGTACCATAATAGCAATACCTATCTTACTTACAAAACTATTAATTGAATTGATAGTAGCCCTATAACTAGAGGGGATATTTTTGTTAAATAAATAATCTATGACAATATTTCGTATCCCAAACAAAATAGAAGGAACTGCCAAAAAAAATGCCGCCACATACTTGTGTGTAAAAGTCGCCACAATTGTGAGTAATAAAGCCAATAACAAAGAAAAAATCAAAGTCCTTTTATTACCAAATTTTTCAGAGACACTATGACTAATATAAAATCCAAGTGAGGATAAACCAAATATCAAAGCACTAAAATAACCAAAATAAATAAGAGGTATTTCTTTAAACTCAAAAAACAAAGGTTTGAGTAAATGCATACTTTCTCCCAAAGACATCAATATCAACCAACCTACTATCAAGATCAACAATTGTTTACTTTTTATTATAACTTTTATAGAGCTACTAATATGTTTAAACAAATTCTTTTCTTCTGCTTTATGATAGTCTGGTTCTTTCAAAAATAAAGACAAAATAAAAGCAATAACTATTGGTATAAAAGAATAAACAATCGGGGTTTTCAAAGAAATATGCGCCAAGTAACCACCTATAATTGAACCAATCGAAGCCCCCAAAGGCCATAAAGCATATAATGTTCCAATTACTTTTTTATAATATTGTTCTTTTCCTTCTTCTTTCAAACTGTCATAAATAAACGCCTGATCATTACCACTAGACAAAGCCATAGCAAAACCATTGAAAATGGCATAGCCAACAAACATAAAGATATTTTCGCCAATTGACAAAAAAGAAAGGGCCACTAAAACTGAAATAGAATACAACATTATTACTTTTTTTCTACCAAAAATATCTGAAAAACTTCCAGTTGGAATTTCAAAAACAGCCATAGCCAGAGCTTCTATAGAAAATATCAAAGCGACGTTCTTTACTGAAAAAAGACTTTGTTCAAAATATAAAGCAAGCACTGGCAAAAAAAACAATAGACCACCAAAAAAGCCTATCACATACATAAGAGGTATGTTCCGTGATTTTATATTGTATTTTTTTAAAAACATATTTTAAAAAATTCAACGTCATTATTTAAATTATCTAAATTTTTGACAACATCAAAAAATTCATAAATATAACTCGCCATTAAATTTTTCTTTTTTATCAACTTAAATTCTTTTTTTGTAAACCACTTTGCTTCTATAATAGATTCATCATTTTCATTATTATCAAAATTAAAAACAATCTTCTTTTCATTTACCAAACCAACAAAAATAAAAATAATTTTTGGATTTTCTTTTTCTCCATAATGATAAGCTCTATCCAAAGTCAACTTTTTTACATGTACTCCAACTTCTTCATGTACTTCTCTTATAGCACATTCAAGTAATGTCTCAGAAAATTTGTCATAAGTACCCTTTATAATATTCCACTTATATTCTTCATCTTTTTTATATTTTTCTTTTATAAGCAAAATTTGTTTTTTCTTATTTATAAGTATTACACCTACTTTCATTTGTGTTTTCATATTAAATTTTTTTGTGCTTTTTTATAAACTTCTTTACGACTCATCACTCTATAACTAAAATCATCAAAATTGGTATTTTTATCTATCCAAATAAAACCACTAGCTTCTTGCAAAAGTTCAAATTTAAAATCAAAATCATCAGGAACAAAAACTTTATAATATATCTCTATAATTTGAGTAAATTTATCTTCCCAATCATAACTAACTTCATCACGCTGATTTATATCAAACAATTCTATACTATGTGGAATATTTTTCAAATCTACATTTAATTCCTCTCTTAATTCTCTAAACAAAACGTCTTCCAAATTTTCTTTTTCATTGACTCTACCACCGGGACATTCCAAAGCACCAACAAAACCTTCAGAATTAGATTTTGTCAACAAAAATTTATTTTTATGAAAAATAAGTGCTTTGGTAGTGATGTGAAATGTTTGAAAAGTATTATCCATAATCATGAAACTTATTATATCAAAAAATAAAAGAAAAAACATCAATTATTAATGTTTTTCTGTGCAGGCCATAGTGGAGGAAGTTGGAACTATTTTGAAACAACACAAAAATTTTGTATATACTCCTTTAATACACCCTACTCCAACTCACTACAAATAACTTTATCATCAGGAAAACGTTCATGGTGATTATTAAAAAATTTTTCATCATTATTAAACTTCCACTTCCAGATAGTATCCAAAAATGTGTAAACTAAACGGAAACCATTAACCATACCTAATAAATCTACATTAAGATTATCATTTTTAGAACCGTTTTTTTGTGTATCATAACGAAATCTTGTAAATGACGGATCAATAGTATGCAATTCCTCAATAAATTTTTGTACGTGATCTGGGATTTCAATCCCAGCTTTTGAAATTTCAAAAAGTAAACTTTTTATTTGATGGTTTGGTTTACAAGGCTTTCCGTTTATTGTTCTCAAAAATTTTTTCATATAAACCTCCACAGAATGTCTATAACAATAATAAATTGGAAATACAATTGCATCTATACTTATATGATCGCCTTTATCTTTATACAAAGTGTACCAATTCTCAAAAAAAATTTCTCCTGCATTATAATATCCCCAATGATACCAAAAATCAGAATGGATATGAGTTTCCAGTCTAGCAATTAAATCATCATTTTCTTCGTTTGGATTTAAATATTGGAATACTACAGACATAACAAAACTTACATAATATCATCTAGGGCGTTGCACAATTTCATGTTATGCGTACACGAGTGAGCCTCAAGGCGAGCCGTGTTGCACAACTTTGCATTGTGCGATGACCATCATTGGAATATTTCATCCTCACCCAAATTACCTACATCATTTTTTCTTTTTATCAGTTTAC
>JAQUAW010000030.1 GCA_028687045.1 Patescibacteria group bacterium | reverse complement strand
ATGAAGAGATGATACGTAATTACATAAAGAATCAAGGTTTAACTAATTATCAACAATTACACTCCCAACAATTAACGTTGTTTGAGGGGGTGTGATACCTCGTCAGCTTGCTGCGAGGTAGTTCATTATGTTGACAGTTTATTATTCGCCGGAATTAATTTCTCTGCTAGAAGACGAAGTTAATAAATACGAAGAAGCACCTGAGGGTTGGTGGAATATAAAACATGTAGCGAAATTGGTAGGTAAAAGCCGTAAATGGTGTTTTAACATGATTTCTCAATTCTTAGATGCTAATCCTGATAAAGATTGGCAGGAAGAATATTCGAATAAAAGTGGAAAATTACTCACATATTATTCGCCAGAGTTAATTGCTTTACTAGAAAAAGAAGCTAATAAATATGAAGAAGCTCCAGAAGGTTGGTTAAACATGGGACAAATTCCTGAAGTTTTGGGTAAAAGTCGTAGATGGTGTGAAAAGAAGATAAAATTTATTTTAGAAGGTAACATCGACAAAAATTGGCAAAAAGAATATTTAGATAAAAGTACAAAAGTAAATTTTCACTACCATTCAGATTTGATTAAAAAATTAATAGAGTTACGTGATCAAGAAGATACATAAAATATGCAATTCAAACTAAAATCAAAATATAAATAATATGTTAGAAACAGAATTAACAATAGAACAAATAGCCAGAAAAGAAGAATTGGAAAAACAAGTTTTTCAATTACTTAGTAATAAACCAGGAATGCACTTGCAAGAATTGGTAGAAATTTTGGATGCAGAAGAATTTTTGGTGCGTGTAAAAGGTGGTTTACAATTTAAATTTAAAGAATATACTAATGCACTTTTGAAAAAAGAAAATAAAACTGGCGTAAAAAATATTTTACCAACCAAAATCACTGAAGTTGACAAAGTAATAACACCTTCAAGAGGTGGTGAAATTTTGAAAGGTAGTGGTGAAGGACTAAAAGAAAAGAAAATAATACCAAGAACTAGGTATTTGATGGATGTTTTATCAGAATTAGGATTGGAATATAGAGTTGAAACGGGTAAACTTGATGAAAACATGTTCAGAAGTAGAGGCTATCAAATTTTCATTTTGCCTGAAAAGAAAAAATTAATTTTTGTTAACAATGAAGTAGGACTTGCTACGAGAGTGGTACATGGTTTTAGAAAATTGGAGCAAAATGATGATTTGGGTGTAAATGAGCCCGGCATTGTTGATTATCTTTCTTCATTAGATGTGGATGAGTTAGATACTGATGAAAGTGTAATGGTGGAAAAGATAAAATATTCAGGAAGTGAGGAAAAATATAAGGACAAATTGCGTGGTTCTATTTTGTTTGTAGTTACTATTGAAAATTTATCTGAACTATATAGGCGAGAAAGAGATTCTAGAGAAAGTAAAGATTGGACTTTTGCAGAATTGCAAAAGACTGTTCGGGAATTTGGTGTAAAAACTTATACAGAATATAAAAATATATACAAAAAGAATGGTTGGCCTAGCACTAGATGGGTTATTGAGAGAAAAGATTTTATTGATTGGTACGATTTTTTAGGTACAGAACCTAAAAAAAATTGGGGTTATGTAGAATTGAGAGAGTATATAAAAACATTGGGTATAACTTCTTTACCTAAATATAATGAGTATAGAGAAAGTCATCCAGAAGAAGAATTACCTACTGACCCAACTATGGTAAAAATGGAGGGTTGGGAAGATTGGGATATTTTTTTTGATAGAGAAGAAAAAAAAGAATGGACTTATGAAACTATTCAAATAGAAGCAGTATCTAAAGGTATAACTACTGCCACAGAATACAGAATATATAAAGAAAGTCATCCAGAAGAAGAATGGCCTCATGAT
Organism: Patescibacteria group bacterium; assembly: GCA_028687045.1. Classification (GTDB taxonomy): domain Bacteria; phylum Patescibacteriota; class Patescibacteriia; order Magasanikbacterales; family UBA922; genus UBA1557. The sequence continues at coordinate 14,863 of JAQUAW010000030.1, read as the reverse complement.
GGTTCTCTTAGAAAAATGGAAGGTTGGTTAGGAAAGGGTTCTAAGGGTTGGGATAGATTTTTAGGTAGAGAATCAAAAAAAGAATGGACTTATGAGACATTGCAAGAAGCTGTACGTAATGCAAAAATTAGCTCTTCTACTCATTATCAAGCTGAATTTGTAAGCAGAAAATGGTGGGCAACAAAGACTCTTTTAAAAAATCCAAAGTGGGTAAGTTGGGATGATTTTCTTGGTAGAGAACCTAAACCTGAAAAAATTAGTGATTTTGCAGAATTAAAAAAAGCAGTTAGAGAAGCTGGTCTTACAATTGTAGATGAGTATAGAAAAAAAGCTAAAGAATTTGGTTGGATTTCTTATAATACACTTATAAAAAGTCCAGAATGGAAAGGTTGGGATGATTTTCTTAGTGGCGAATAACGTGTGTGATTCAAACTAAAATCAAAATATAAATAATATGCCAGAAAGACAAGGATACAATCCAGAATTACAAGCAGAAATCAGGAAATCTGTAGATGGCCCTGTTGATTTAGGTCGCTCTGATGAAGGTGAGTTAGAAAAAGATAATAATTATGAAAATTTAGATTTTGAAGTTAGGGTAAAAGATTGGGAAAATAACTTAATGTCAGAATTTTTACAATTGTTGGATACATTAGTTGAGCCTGATGTAAAAACAAAAATAGTAGATAAAGATGGAAAAGAATGGACACTTGAAGATATGTCAGGTTTGGTAGATGATGATGGTGGTATTGAATTGATGGATGAATTTAGAATTGAAGAAAATATTAAGGTTGACAATGTTGGTCTTATTACAGAAGTTTTTGGGTTGATGAATCTGACAAAAAGAGTTGGTTTGAATTATAATGAATTTGTGAAGGAAGATGGAAGTATAAATTTATCAAAAGTAAAAGAATTGTTTAGAGAAAGAGCTAAGTATATTGTAGAGATGGAGAGAAAGAAATTGAGATTAGGTAAAATTTTTGTTTCTACTATTATAAATAAATCTGGTGTTGGACATATTGAGAGAGGAAGTGGTGAAGGTTTTAAAAAAGAAACTTATGAGAGAAACGCCGAGTTTAAAAGAATTTTGGAGGATAAAATGTTAGCTTACTACAAAGTTGAAATAACAGATAGAAGTGAAATGTCCAAAGAAGATAGAGAAATATACGACAATATGGTTCGTACTTCTTTTGATGGTCATTATAAAGGCTATGTAATACCATCTATCGGTTTGTCTTTTACAGTTTCAGATTTGGAAGGTGTTGGAACTTATGTTATTAATGCTATTCCAGAAAAAATGGAAAATGTTGATGAAGTTTCAACTTTTTTTAAAGATACTAGTAAATATCCTCGTAGATTGATAAAATGGGATAAAGAAGGAGACATGGAAGAATGGGTGAAAAAGATTGAAGAATTTTTGATAGGTATAGAAAATGATTTTGAGTTATCTTCTACAAAAAAAAATGTAGGAAGAAAAGATTGGACGCTGTTATCATTACAAGAAGATTTGCGTATTTTAGGAGTAAAAACATCAGATGATTATCATAAAATGAGAAGTAAGAATAGTTGGCTTGCTGTAGAAACTTTGAGAAGTAGAGGCTGGTTGGGTGAAGGTGAAGAGGGCTGGGATGAATTTTTGGGTAGAGAGCCAAAGAAAAAGTGGAAAACTAAAGAAGAATTACAAAAAACAGTTCAAGCGATGGAAGTAAAAACATCAGATGATTATGATAAAATGAGAAGTAAGAATGGTTGGCTTGCTGTAGAAACTTTGAGAAGTAGAGGCTGGTTGGGTGAAGGTGAAGAGGGTTGGGATGAATTTTTGGGTAGAGAGCCAAAGAAAAAGTGGAAAACTAAAGAAGAATCACAAAAAGCTGTTCAAGAGGCAGGGGTAACATCATCGGGTGACTATGATAAAATGAGAAAGTCAAATGGTTGGCTTAGTGCTCAATCTTTAAAGAATCGTGGTTGGTTGGGTGAAGGTGAAGAGGGTTGGGATGAATTTCTTGGTAGAGAAAGAATGACCTTAGAAAAATTACAGGAGGCAATGCTTTTGAGAAGCATCAAATCATCAGATGATTATGATAAACAAAGAATTTCAAATGGTTGGCCTATTATTGATACTTTAAAAAGAAGAGGTTGGTTGGTGGGTGATGGTAAGGAAGCTTGGGATGATTTTTTGGGTAGGGAAAGAATGACATTGGAAAAATTACGTGAAGCGGTCCAATCTGCAGGAGTACGTACCTCAAAACAATATGACAGAGTCTATACTCAGAACGGCTGGCCAGCAAGAGTTACTTTAAAAAGAAGAAATTGGATAGGAAAAGGTGAAAAAGCTTGGGATGATTTTCTTGGCCGAAAAAAATAAAAAATTTATTTTATGCAATTCAAACTAAAATCAAAATACAAACCCGCCGGTTCACAACCCGAGGCTATCAAAGAGCTTGTCTTAGGTTTGGACAAAGAATACAAAAATCAAACGCTTCTTGGTGTGACAGGATCGGGTAAGACTTTCACGGTTGCCAATGTGATTGAAAAAGTGCAGATGCCGACACTCGTCATCGCCCACAACAAGACTTTGGCGGCTCAGCTCTGTAATGAATTTCGTGAATTTTTTCCCGACAACGCGGTAGAATATTTTGTGTCATATTATGATTATTATCAACCAGAAGCCTACATGCCAGGTAGTGATACTTATATTGAAAAAGAAGCCCAGATAAACGAAGAAATAGATAGACTTCGTCACGCTTGTACGCAAGCGCTGATAACTCGCAATGATGTGATTGTGGTGGCTTCAGTTTCGGCAATTTACAATCTTGGCAATCCTCTTGATTATGAAAAAACAGTTTTGCACTTGGAAGTCGGACAAAAATTAGACAGACGAGGAATGCTTGAGAAACTTATTTCTATGCAGTTTGATCGCAATGATACAGAATTGAAACGCGGACAATTTCGTATGCGTGGACAAGTGTTTGAGATAATGCCAGTCAACGAAGAATTGATTTATCGTTTTGAGATTAGTGACAAAATTGATCTTATTGAAATTGTGGATCCAATTACTCGCAATGTGAGAGCGAGTAGTAATGATGCTTGGTTCTTTCCAGCCAAACATTATGTGATAAATGAAGCAGAACAAAATCAGGCTTTCCAAACTATTTCGGCTGAATTGGAAGATAGATTGAACACTTTTCAAAAACAAGGCAAAGCTCTGGAATATGAGAGACTCAAACGCAAAGTAAAATATGATTTGGAGATGATCAAAGAAGTTGGTTATTGCAATGGCATTGAAAATTATTCTCGTCATTTCGATGGACGAAAAGATGGTGAACCAGCTTTTACTTTGATAGACTACTTTAAATATGCAGCCAAAGAAAAAGGTTTTCTTACTGTAATTGATGAGTCGCATGTCACTTTGCCACAAATCCGTGGTATGTATGCAGGGGACCGAGCTCGCAAAGAAAATCTGATAGAACATGGGTTTAGATTGCCAAGTGCACTCGACAATCGTCCTCTGATGTTTGATGAGTTTAGTGAGAGAATACAAAAAACTGTTTTTGTCTCAGCCACACCTTCAGTTTACGAGATCGAACAAAGTGGGCAAGTCGTCGAACAGATCGTCCGTCCGACAGGTCTGATTGATCCAGAAATTATAATTTGCCCAGTAACAGAAAAACCTGGAAAAAATAAATCTCAAGTGGATGACGTAATGGAACGAATAAAAGCTAGAGTGAATATTGGGGAGAGAGCTCTGATAACTACTTTGACCAAGCGCATGGCCGAAGATTTGTCAGATTATCTAAAAGAACAAAAAATAAAAGTAGAATATTTGCATAGCGATATCAAGACTATCGAGCGTATAGATATCATTACTAAACTTCGCAAAGGTGAGATAGATGTCATAGTTGGTGTCAATCTGCTTCGTGAAGGTTTGGACATTCCAGAAGTTTCACTGGTGGCTATTCTTGATGCTGATAAAGAAGGTTTCCTTCGTAATGAAACAAGTCTTATCCAGACTATTGGTCGTGCTGCGCGTAATGTAAATGGTCAAGTGGTAATGTATGCCGACGAAATGACCAAGTCTATTGATAAGGCCGTTTCTGAGACCAAGAGACGTCGTGAGATCCAGCTTGCTTACAACAAGAAGCATGGTATCACTCCAAAGACTATCCAAAAAAATATTAGAAATATTCTAGAAGAATTTGGTTTGACTAGTACTAGTGTCAAAAATACCAAGACCAAGATAAATAGACGAGGTGGCAGTATTCTCAATCTAGATATTATGGGGGACGCCAGACCGCTCAAAGAAATTATCAAAGAAAAAGAATTCAAGATGCGAGAAGCTGCGACTAAGCTTGAGTTTGAGTTGGCTGCGATTTTGAGGGATGAAGTGAGAGAGCTTAAAGCTAGAGAAAAGACGGGGGAGAGTCGAAAGTCTGTAAAGTCGAAAGTTAAAAATAAAAAATAAATAATTTAATTATGGATTTAAAAGAAAAAATGGAAAGATATAATAAAAGGTGGAATATTATTCTGGATGAATCATCTGAAGAGTCTTTTAATAAATTTAAGACTAGGATTTTGAATATTTTTAATGATATAGACCATAATGTATCAGTCAATAGTATAACTACTTTTTGTCAATATCTTGGAATACAAGAAAAACGGTATGTAAATAACTTTAGTGGAAATAGTCGGTCCACGCATATTATTGATAAATTGTCTAATGAGAGTAATGAAGAGGAATTTTATAGAATTATAGAGATAATATTTTGTTTGGATATTATAGAAACTTCTAATTATCCTTTTGGGCTTAGTTATAGTAAAAATATCCTTTTAAGAAAAGTCATAGAAGCTATTAATTTTTCAAATGTTAATGTATCTATTACTGAAGATAATGGTGAGATTATATTATATCCAAAAGGTGAAGATTTATTAGACAAAGAATTAGTAAATGAGCCTTTATCTTTTTTTGAAGGTTCTGTTAATGAACATTTTGTTGATGCTTTAAAATCTTATCAAGCTAAAAAACACATAAAATCAGCTGAAAGTCTAAGAAGATGTTTGGAAGAATTTTTAAAGTATGAATTACAAAATGACAAAGGATTTAAAGCTAATATACTTGAAATTCAAAAGAAAATAAAATTAGATGGACGTGATGCTCAAGTAAGAAATATAATAGGTACGATTTTGAATTATTTGGATGATTATTTTAACGAGAATAGTAAACATAATGATGGTAATATTGATGATTCTGAAAATGAATTTTTGATTTATCAGGTTGGATTACTTGCTAGATATATAAATAAAAATTTATAGAAAATATCTTATTTTAACAACAAAAAAACCGAGCATCTAACTCGGTTTTGTTTTTATGTTTTAAAGTTTTTATGCTTTTATGAAAACATTATTTCTTCAAAGCATCTTTCAAACCTTTTCCCGCTTTAAACTTTGGTACAGTCACAGAAGGGATTTGAATTTTTTCTGTTGGATTTTGTGGATTGACACCAACACGTCCAGCACGTACTTTGGCACTAAAGGCACCAAAACCTGAGATAGTTACTTCGTCACCAGTTTGTAATGTAGAAACTGTGATGTCCACAAAAGCTGCCAACATGTTTTCAGCTTCTTTTTTTGAGACGCCTACTTTTTCAGCAATCTTTTGAGCGAGAACTGCTTTGTTCATATTTTTTTGTATTATCCCTGTATGTCCAGGGTGAGTTACTTGTATGCCCATATTGTATAATATTTAAGAAAAAGTGTCAATAGAGCCAAAACAGACGTTGCTTGGATATGGACGTTGCAGAAAAATTGTGGAATTTAGCTTTTGAATAATAATTGTCCTATTGTCACATTGTCCCATTGTGGTTTTTATTTTGTCAGTGGGGCAATGAGACAATGGGACAATAAAAAACCGAAGTTATTTCTTCGGTTTTTCTTTTTAAAGATAAATTTTATTCAACTAAAACATTTTACCTTGCGTATTCAACTACACGAGATTCACGAATTACGTTTACTTTTATTTCACCAGGATATTGATGTTCGTTTTCAATCTTACGAGCAATATCTTTGGCTAGATTGAAAGCAGAATAATCATCTACTTCTTCTGATTTTACAAAGACACGAACTTCACGACCAGCTTGGATAGCATAGACTTTGTCTACGCCGTTGAAACTCAAAGCTGTTTTTTCTAATTCTTCAAGACGAAGAACATATTGTTCATAAGAATCACGACGAGCGCCGACACGTGAGCCAGAAATGGCATCAGCAGCTTTGACAATTTGAGTGATGATTCTTTCTGGTTTATCATCATGGTGATGACCAGCAGCTAGTTGAATTTCTTCGTGCAGACCAAATTTTTTCAAAATTGTTTCACCGATTTCAGGATGTCCTCCTTGAGTTTCTTGGTCAACAGATTTACCAATATCGTGGAAAAAACCTGCTTTACGAGCCATCACTGGATCTACTCCAAGTTCTTCAGCAATAAGAGCGGACAATTGAGCAACTTCTGTGGAATGGTTGATGATATTTTGTCCGTAACTTGTACGATATTTTAGACGACCAACGATAGAAACAAGTTTTGGATCAATACCTGTGATACCAAGTTTGTACAATACTTCTTCACCAGCTTTTTTGATATCTAATGCCAATTCTTTTTTGGCTTCTAAAATGAATTCTTCAATTCTAGCAGGTTGAATACGTCCATCTTTGATAAGTTTTTCTAAAGCTAATTGACAAACACGACGACGGATAGGGGAGAAACCTGAGATAAGGATCACGCCAGGTGTATCGTCGATGACGAGTTCACAACCTGTCATTTTTTCAATAGTTTTGATATTGCGTCCATCTTTTCCGATGATACGTCCTTTCATTTCATCACTAGGTATGACTACTGCTGTAGAAGTCGTTTCACTAGAGTGATCAGAAGCACAACGTTGGATAGCATCTATGACTATTTCACGAGCTTTGTTTTCATAAGTTTCACTATGATCATGTTCTACTTTTAGAACTCTACTATATAGTTCTTCAGAAGAATCTTTTTCTATTTTTTGGAAAAGTATTTCTTTAGCTTCTTCCACAGATAATTTGGCTACTTGTTCCAATTTTTCTGCTGTTTGAACTCTTAAGTTTTCTATTTTTTCTTTTATTTTTTGGACTTCTTCTACTTTTTCTTGTAAATGAGTTTTTTTGTCTTCGAATTCCATTAATTTTTTGTCGAACATGTTTTCACGTTGTTCAAGACGTTTTTGTGTTTGACTGATTTCACCACGTCTGTCATTTTCGTCCTTTTTGGCTTCATCAATGATTTTGATGGCTCTTTCTTTGGCTTGAAGTAATACTTCTTGCTCTTTTTGTTTTGCTTCGGTAAGCATTTTTTCTGCTATAGCCTCAATAGAGTTGGCTTTAGCTTGGGCTGTCTGTTTGCGAATGAAATAACCAAGACCCACGCCGACGCCCACACCGGCAAGAATCCCTATTAATAATAATACTTCTGACATATTTTTTTGTTTAATCCTGATGCGCCTTGGGTGCAGAGGGATCTGTAGACCCTGAGCGTTTTGGAAATTTATTTATGCTTTTTTAATTAATTAATCTTAATGTAAATATGTTTTCAAGGCTAAAGGCTTGAGTTACATAAAACAAAAAAATCTCTCAACTACAGAGATTGGCAGAAATTTTGATATTTTTTTGGCTGAATTTAGCCTATATAGAAATAATTACCTAAAATCAAGGCAATTTAAGAAGATTGTATAGTTTTGCTTTTTTCGGAAGTTTTTACAAACATAATTTGATAATAAAAGGAATTTTTTCGCTAAACTAACTTTATTTCTAATATCAACGTTTTTGTCAATTTCTGTAGTTCGTTTACGCATAAATAATAGCACAGTAGTATGTTTTTGTCAAACTATATTTTTGTTCTATTTATATAAGACAGGCTGTGGACAAGTTGATTGTTCCATTGTGCCATCCACCCCAGGCGGACAGGCTGACCCACTGACAATTTGAAAATCACAATGGGGCAATGGAACAATGTTACAATTTTTGACTAAATTTCCTTCACTTTCTTCGCATCCTCAACATTATATTCACCAATCCTCGTTCTTCTCAGTTCCTCGCAATACGCCCCACAACCAAGAGCCTCGCCGATATCTTGAGCGAGCTGACGAATATAGGTACCAGTAGAGCATTTTACTTCTATTTTCAATTTTGGATACTCATAGTCAATAAGCTTGATATCATAAATCTCAATATCATTGGCTTGTCTTTCTACTTCTATACCTTGTCTGGCTAATTCATAGAGTCTTTGCCCTTGAATTTTTTTGGCAGAGTGCATGGGTGGTATTTGTTGTTGTTTGCCCAAAAATTTTTTTAGAACATTTTCAATTTGTTCTAAATCAATATTACCTAAAAAGTTGGTGCTTTTTATAGTTCCTTCTGGATCTTGCGTATCTGAAATTTCACCAAATTTAATAGTCGTTTCGTAAGTTTTTTCTAGATTCTTGAATTCGTCTAGTCTGACTGTAGCTTCTTTACCAACTCCAACAATAAGTAATCCTGTGGCAAAAGGATCAAGCGTGCCAGCATGACCAACTTTCAAATTTTTTATTCCTTTTTCTTTTTTTAGTTTACCACGAAGAAAGGCCACCACATCATTGCTGGTCCAAGTAGCTTCTTTGTCAATTAGTAAAAAATTTCCTTCCATATTTGCATTAAAACATTAAAGCATTAAAAGATGAAAACAAAGAGTCAATTTTAAAATTAAATCATTCCAAAATTGTTTCTATCCCCGCCGAATCGGCGGGCGGACAAGTTAAAATTCAAAATTACTAAATTTAAAATTTTAAATCTGTGCCCTTTCAAATAGTCTGTCCTCTGTGCTATAATATGTCAATATGGAAGAAAAATCAAGACAAGTTATGGGTTGGGGTAAAGCATCAGAAAATGGTATTGCTGAATTTTGGGATGCAAGACCTATTTTTTTGGGTGAGCAAGTTACTTTTTTGGACAAAGTAAAATTAGTATTTTTTCCAAAAAAGATTTTACTTTACAATTGGATTAGAAAATCTTTGGTTACAAAAAGAAAGGAAAACAAAATGACTGGCAAATTTTCCAAATTGCGTATTCTTGATGTTGGTTGTGGTACTGGTGCTAATGTAATTGAAATGAAAAAACTTTGGGGGAAAGAAGTCGAAGTCTATGGTATTGATGTAATAAATCTGGAAGTAGAATTAGCCAAAGAAAGAATCAAAGAATATGGTGTTTGGGCTGATCTATCTTATTATGAGGGAACTTTGTTACCTTTCAAAAATAATTTTTTCGATGTAGTCTTTACTTCCGATGTTTTGGGTCATGTTGAGGATGTGCCAAATTGGCTTGAAGAATTACAACGTGTTTTGTTACCTGGTGGCAGATTGGCAATGTTTTGTGAATCAAAATTGGGTAAGCACGCTTATGTTAGAAATTATTTGCTGAAAAGGGGATTGAATACTGATCCACATGCTAATTTTCATATTTCACTTTATGCCAAAAGTGAATTGAAAAATTTATTAGAACAAAATAGTTTTGAAATAAAAAAAATGTATAGTGCTTTTTTCTTAAGTTTTTTGGTTCATCCAGAAGAATTTTATGAAAGTTTGCAAAAACAAAAAACTTTCTTTTTCTTAAGAAATATAAATAGAATTTTGTATTGGTTCAAGAAAAAAACACATCCGTTTTCTACTGCCGTGTCTGAATTGTATGGACTTGTGGAGATGTTGACGATTGGTAGATTTTTGGAAGTACAGGGGTATGTTGTGTTAGCTAGAAAAAAAGACTGATTTTTAGAGAAGGTTCCCTTCCCTCGTCCGCCCTAGGCGGATAAATAGGGAAGCATGCCCGCCGAATGGGAGGGGGACAGGGAAGGGTCTTGTCGGGATATTGTTTATAATATTTTTTTGCGGAGGCTGAGACCTCTCCCTGACCCTCTCCTACCAGGAGAGGGAACACTCTATAAATATTTTTCTTTATTTCAATAATCAAAGAGATAAAGGAGGTCAGTTTGAAAAAATTTATTATATCTATCTTATCTCTATTTATCTCTACTTCTTTTTAGTGTACAATATAGAAAATAATAATTATAAATTTATGAGTTACAACTTGTTAAACAAAACAGATTTCGAAAAATTCAAAAAAAATAATGTTAGTAAATTCAAATATGATTTTGAAGGTGGGGCTTATTTGAATTTGCAGAATTTAGATTTGGAAAGTTTGCCTGGTATTGAAGTTGATAAATTAAACAAAATCGCCACTCTCATGCGTGAGCTTATTTTTGCCACTGTTGAGGGAAGTCGTTCGGGTCATCCGGGTGGCTCTAGTTCTAAAGTCGAACAATTTCTAGGGCTTACTCTTGGCGGTGCTTTGGCTTTTGATCCACTTGAACCAAAAAATACCTGTCGTGATAGAGTTGTTTGGTCAGCCGGACATTGTACGCCAGGGCTATATAGTGGACTTGCTTTGTTTTATGAAAGTTTGAAAAAGAAAGGTGTAAAATTTGATGCCAAAAAGTTACATGCTATTTTGGCCAAAGATTTGGCAAAATTTCGACGAGCTGGTGGACTTCCTGGTCATGCTGAAAGTTACACTCCTCTTTCAGATATTTCTACTGGTCCTTCTGGCCATGGTTTTTCGGCTGCCGGCGGTCTCGCTATCACCCACAAATCTGCGGGCACGGGCAGTAAGGTCTGGGTGTTTATGGGGGACGCCGAGAGTGAAGAAGGTATGACTTATGAAGCTCGTAACATTTTGCATACTGTTGGTGCTGACAATATGATTGTTTCTCTTGATTACAATAATTTTGGTATTGATGGTGATATAAGTGAAGTATTGTCGAATAAATATATCAACAACTGGTTAGGCTTGGGTTGGAATGTGATTGAAATAAATGGCCACAATATTTTGGAATGTGTATATGCTTATCGTCTTGCTGCTCTGAAAATTTTTGACAACAATAATCCAACTGTTGTCATTGCTCATACTTGGAAAGGAAAAGAATATGGTAGTTTTGAAAATTCCAACAAATCACATGGTGCACAAGTTAGTCACGAAGAATATGTGACAATAGAAAATAAATTGATAACAAGCCAAAGTGAGCAACTGAACAAAAATAATTTGATTTTGGGTAAGGAAGGAAATATTTTGTCAGATATTGAAACTATTTTGTCTAATCTAGATAATAATTTGGCAACTTATATAGTTGCTAGATTGAAAGTGGCTAATAAAAATATTTCAACTGAAAAAAAAGTTGTAGCACAAATGAAAAAAACTTTAGCTAATCGTAAGTTTCAAAGTGTTACCTCAATCAAACGTCCACTTAAATTACCAAAAGAACTGATTTTTGAAGCAGGGAATAAAGTGGCTACTCGTAAAGTTAGTCAAGCATTTTTTGAATACTTAATGAAAGAAAGTGCATTTTTCTGGGCAGGAGCAGGGGATTTGTCAGAATCAGTCAAAACAGATAAAGCTGAAAATGTTTTTGGTATTATAAATAAACAAAATCCTTACGGTCGTGGTATTCGCTATGGTATTGCGGAACAAAATATGGGAATGATGGGTACGGGTATGACACTTGATAGATTACCAGGAGATTTTGCTCCAGCTTCTGTTGTTGGTACTTATGCAGCTTTTACCTCGATGATGTGCAATGGTATTCGTGTGGCGGTTATCAACAATCATATTTATCCAAAACACAAAGGATTTTTCATTGTACTTGCTAGTCACGACGGACCAGAAGTCGGGGAAGATGGCCCAACGCATCAAGGGCTTTATTGGATGAGTATGTTTACAGCTTATCCGGGTATAAAAGTTTACAAGCCTACGGACGCCAACGAAACTATTGAAATGCTTTTTCGTGCTATCAAAATTGGAGAACCTATTGTTCTTTCTGTTTCTCGTCCTGATGTGCCAGTACTCAAGCGTGGTAAGAATGCTTGTTGTGGTCAGACAGTTCCGTCAGCCAAAGAAGCTGTCAACGGCGCTTATATTTTCAAAGATTACAAAAATAATGGCAAACAAAAAATGTGTGTAGCTGTCTCTGGTGCAATTGTTTTGAATAATTTGTTACAAATTTTACCAGAATTAGAAAATGAAAATAAAGATATCAAAGTCGTGGTAGTAACTTCACCAGAACTTTTTGCAGAATTAAAAAAGAAAAATAAGAAAAAAGCAGAAAGTATTTTCAATTCAAGTGATAGAAAAGTTTGTGTTACTTTGCATGCCGGCTGGAAAGGATTTTTGCGTGATTTCGTTGATAATGATTTTTATGATGAACGCTCGATTGGTCTTGAAACTTATTTGGAAAGTGGAAATGTGGATGAAGTTTATGAAATGGGGAAGTTGACGAGTAGTGATATTAAAAAAAAGTTGTTGGATGTTAAATTGTAAAAATTGTTACATTTTTAAATGGCTAAATTGTTTTTTGTTTGCTAGTATTATTTAGCCAAATAATTGACTTTTTCTGTTATTTCATATATAATGTCCACAATTAAATAACAAAAGCCTTTTCAGCCTTTCAGGCATTTTAGGCCTTTCTAGCCTTTCTTTCACATGAACGTCACCGAACTAGCCCGTCAACTTAGAATAAATACTGTAGAATTATTGGATATCTTACCTCAATACGGTTTTGATATTGGTCGTAAAGCTATCAAGATTGATGATGTGACTGCTGAACAAGTGATACGTCGTTGGAAATATATCAAGCGTGAATTGGAACAAAAGAAAAAACAAGAATTGGAAGAAAAGAAACTAAAAGAAAAAGAATTGCGTAAAGAACTTGGTCAAAATGTAAGTTTGCCTGAAAAATCTACTGTTAGAGAATTTTCCGAAAAGTTGAATATGACAGTTACCCAAATTATTACTGAACTCATGAAAAATGGTATTTTGGCTAACCAAAATCAAAATTTGGATTTTGATACAATGTCTATCATGGCTGAAGATCTAGGTTTCACTGTTCACAAAGAAGACGGTAATATTGAAGATGAGAAGAAAGAAGAAGAACGTGTCCAAAGTCTAGAAGAAGCTTTGGCAAAAGCTAAAAATTTGCAACCACGTCCACCGGTTATTGTTGTTATGGGTCATGTGGATCATGGTAAAACAAAATTATTGGATACTATCCGTCAGGCTAATATTATTGATACTGAAGCTGGTGGTATTACTCAGCATATTGGTGCTTATCAGACAATTTGGAAAGATCCAAAAAACAAATCTGAACGTGCTCTTACTTTTATTGATACTCCTGGTCATGAAGCTTTCACTATGATGCGTAGTCGTGGCGCCAAAGTAGCAGATATTGCTATTCTTATTGTCGCGGCTGATGATGGTGTCAAGCCTCAGACTGAAGAAGCTATAAGTATTATCAAAGCTGCCAAGCTTCCTTTTGTGGTAGCAATCAACAAAATTGATAAAGAAAGTGCTGATGTCGAAAAAACAAAAAATGATTTGTCACAAAAAGGTGTTTTGGCTGAAGAATGGGGTGGCAATATTCCTATGGTAGAAATTTCTGCTAAACAAAATCTTAATATTGACAAATTACTTGATGTTTTGCTTTTGGTGGCTGATATGAACGCTGAAAAAATTCAAGCAGATCCAGATTTGAAAGCTGTAGGTACTGTCGTTGAATCAAACATTGACAAAGGTATGGGTCCTGTAGCTACTTTGCTTATCCAGTCAGGTACACTTCACAAAGGTGACAAATTGGTGATAGACAATGAAATTTATGGCAAAGTACGTGCTATGAAAAATTATAAAGGAGAATTGGTAAATGAAGCTGGTCCATCTTTTCCTGTACAAATTATTGGTTTCAAAATCGCTCCAGAAGTTGGGGATGTCTTAGATATCAATAAAGAGAGTACTGCTACTGAAATAAATTTACGTAAGAAAAAATCTGAACAAACTGGAGCTGAACGTACTATCATTACCGATACTAGCAAAGATGAAGATGAAAAGAAAAAAACATTAAACATTGTAGTCAAAGCTGATGTGCTTGGATCTTTAGAAGCAATTATTTCTTCTTTTGAAAAAATTAGACATGACGAAGTGGGAGTTAAGATTATTGGTAAGGGACTTGGCAATATTACTGAAGATGATGTCAAAAAAGCCACTACCAGTGGTGCTACCGTTATTGGTTTTAATGTAAATGCTACACCTTTGGCTGGTAGTATGATGCGTGAAGAAAATGTACAATTTTTGGAATATGATATTATCTATGATTTGATTGATTGGGTGAAAGAAGAATTAGGAAGATTACTAAGTGATGAAAAGATTATTACTGAACTTGGTAATATGAAAGTGGTAGCTATATTTAGAAAAGAAAAAGGCGCCATGATTGTGGGTGGTAAAATAGAAAGTGGCAAAGTAACTAAGACTTGTTTAGCTCGTGTCAAACATGAAAAATTGGATATGGGTAACGGAAAAATTACAGAATGTCGTCTTGGACAGTCTATTGCCAAAGAAGTTCACGAAGGTATGGAATGTGGTGTTAGATTTGAAGGTAAAACCAAAATTGAAGTTGATGATGTATTGGAATTTTATACTGAAGAGACGAAGGCCCGTGAAATACAGTTCTTATAATTTGGGTGAAAACATAAAAGCATAAAAACATTAAAACAAGTTTGGAAAAGAAAGATCGAGGTGAAAACCTTGGTTTTTTATTAGCAGAATAAGCAAATTAAGCAGAATAGGCAGAATAAGTGACTTTTGACTTTATAAACTTTATGGGTTAATAGACAAAATGGTGGGGCTGAATAGCTAATTTCTAAGAATAAAGTTAACTAATTTCATTTTACGTTTTTGATTCAATCCTCTGTGTACGTTAAGTAGACTTTTAAGTCTGTTAAAATAA
>JAQUAW010000029.1 GCA_028687045.1 Patescibacteria group bacterium | reverse complement strand
TAACAGAACCATTTGCTCCACCAGCTGTTCCTGCGACACTAGAATATGTATAAAAAATATTGTCATTTTTTTGACTTAAACCATATACATCATTAACACCTACCATTTCTGAAGCAGGAAAAGGTTCAGTGATATTACCAAGACTATCTACATCCATTATTTTTACATAAGCTTTAGAAATCCAATTTGTGGTGTCATATTGAGAATAAAAAACTAAATATCTATTAAGACTACGTTGAAAAACTTTTTGTGAACCAAAACTATAACCAGGGCCACCGGCATATTGTGAATATTTCCCAGTATCAGTTATATTACCATCATTATCTATATTAAACATTCTTAAATTACCATAATAAAGTCCTGTCCCATTTGTAAGATCTCCAGTAAAAAAGATACCAAACAAACCTGGTGACATTTGTTGTACAGCAGAAAGACTACTATAAGACACTATTCCATTATAAAGGGCTTGACTTATAGAAGATACATTACCCAAACTATCTACATTAAAAGTTTCTATAAAACCAACACCACTTATGACAGTTCCTGAACCATCAATATACTGACCGTTATAAAAAACAGCGTAAACATCACCATAAACATGTTTTATTATAACATTACTTATCTGATTACCTTGGAGATTGAGAATTCCTAAATTCTGTATATTACCTAGTTCATCCAAAGAATATATTTTCAAATGTCCAACATAAGG
The DNA here is from genome assembly GCA_028687045.1 of Patescibacteria group bacterium. Classification (GTDB taxonomy): domain Bacteria; phylum Patescibacteriota; class Patescibacteriia; order Magasanikbacterales; family UBA922; genus UBA1557. The sequence goes on along the minus strand of JAQUAW010000029.1, from coordinate 16,186 downwards.
AGGAACATATTCATAATATGACATAACATAAACATCCCCAAATAAATTTATAGGAGGGTTATTGTAAGTATTTGTATAGCTATCAGTGAGAGTTTCCGTAGACAAAAATGCGTCACCCAGACCATTCAACTCAGCAGTACCCGTTTCTGTCAAATGAGCTGTACCGTCAGCAACTTCTATTTGTGCATTATCATAAATATAATCAGTAGAAGTAGTAAAAGACCAACCAGTATTCATACAAGCAGCCACTTGCCCAGCCATTTCCATAATTTTTATTTCACCTGCAGTATTATAATCTACTCCACCATCATCACTATCATAACCAGCTGTATCACTCAAAACACTCTGCCCAGGACCACTACTCCAATCAGTCTGTGTCCATTCACGAGAATCCCAATTGGTCAGATAAAATTCTCTATCCACTGAATTCGTAACACCAGGTCTGACTTCCCAACTAACGGCTACATTGACCTTTTTTGATTGCAAATCATTTGTGCCAGTAGCACAGTCTTCAATAACATTGGTATTACTATTACGACAAACATTGGAAAAAGTAACAGTACGAGTATAATCACCTATCGTCTGAATATTAGTACCATCAAAAGTCCAATCATATCCAGCAATAGAAACAGCAAAATCAGAATATAAATCATTCCAAGCATTATCTTTTATAGCTCTAATAGACTCTACTGCTTGCTGTGCCAAAGCCTCAGCCCCTGATTGTTTGCTACCTTGTACCAAAGAACCAATATTACCAACAGAAGTACCTGCAATAGCCGAAGCCATCAACGCAAAAATAGCCATAGCCAGAATAATCCCTAAAATACTTTGACCCTTTGTGTTGACAACAAACATAAATAAAAAAATTAATTAATTTTTTTCAACCATACCAAAACTATTGACACTAATATTTTTTTGACCAGTAATACTATGAGACAAAATTAGTGAACCAGTATTATTTGGCAAACCAAGTCCACCTTTTGTAAAATTGATATCAATATTATTATTTGAAAGTGTAAAAGAACTATTGCTAATAGCCAAAACACTTTTCAATTCAGTAGTTTGATCATAATCCTGATTTCTAGCAGTATAAGAATCGCCTTGATAAAAAACAAAAGAATCAACACCACTATTATTTATTACAAAGTAAACACCATGTGCAGAATCATTATAACCAACAAGAGACTGCCCTCTAGCAGTCCTCAATATTTGTACAATATCAGCCGAACTATCTAATAGTTGTAATTTACCTTGAAAATTCCCATAAACAGGAACAGCTGCAGCAACAATAATAGAAGTAATAGCCAAAACTACAATCAACTCATACAAAGTAAAGCCCTTACTATTTTTGAAAAACATAATTATATCAAAATTTCTAATATTTCTAATTGGAGATATTTCCTGTAATATTGTAAATAGGTGTAATAATAGATATAGCTAAAAATCCCACAACCACGCCTATAAACAAAAGTAATATTGGCTCCAAAGCTGTAGACAAATTTTTGGTAGAATTATCCACTTCTTCCTCGTAAAATTCTGAAATATACAAAAGTGTATCTTCAATCTTACCAGCTTCTTCACCCACATAAACCAAACGAGAAACCATCTTTGGGAAAAGATTCTTATGATTTTTTAAACTTTCAGAAACTTTGACACCTTTTTTGATACGCAAAGATATATCACGAATAGCTTTTTTGTAATAATAATTTTCCAAAGACTTTTCAGTAACACTCAAAGCTTCATCAATACTAAGTCCACTACGCAATAGACTACCAAAAATACGAGAAAAACGTGCTAGGTTGGAATTACGTACAATATTTTTTATAATAGGAAAATGTAAAAGAATCCAGTGTGTTACAGGATGAGAAATTTTTTGTTTAACCAAAAAGATAACAAAAGTAACAACAACGATTATCAACCAAAACAAAATCTGTTGATAATCATTTACAAAATTAGAAAAATCGATAAGCAAACGTGTGCTCAAAGGCAAATCCATTTTTAATCCCTCAAACAATGGTATTATTTTAGGTAAAATCAAAAAAGACATAGCCATTGCCAAAACAAAAGAAGCTACCAAAACTATGATAGGATAAAACATAGCTCCTTTAATTTTGTCCAATAATTGTTTTTCTTTTTTGAGTGTTTCTGACAAATTTTCTAAATTTTCTCCCAAAGTACCAGACTTTTCACCAGCATAAATAGAACTAATAAAAATACCCGAAAAAACATTAGGGTGTCTAGCAAAAGATTCAGCTAAAGTATTACCAGATTTTACAGAAATTAAAATATCTTCCAATATTCTTTTAAGTCTGCTTTGGGTAGATTCAATCATTATTGATAAAGACTCAACAATATCAATACCAGCTTTTTGCATCACAGCTAGATTTTTTGCCAACAAAGATTTTTGATTCAAACTTATAAAACCAATAGAAAAATCTTTTTTAAAAAAATCAGTATTTATTTTTTTCATAAATCAGAGCTAAAAAAAACGTTTATAATAAATGGATAAGGGATCCGAATTGTAACTACCTACCGGCAGGCTAAATTACGCACTATATTTATTTAAAATATTTATATCAAAGAAAAAACTTAGTAACACTTTTTCGTAATTTCGTACCTTTCGTATTTCGTATCAATAAAAATTCAACTACCACCTATAACTGCGTCACTCTCATCACTTCTTGAATAGTTGTTACCCCATTCAAAACTTTTTCAATTCCATCATAAAGCATAGTTGTCATACCATCTTCTTTGGCTTTTTTCAAAATTTCATCGCTAGAAGCATGTGTCAAAATTAAATTACGAATACTCTCATTTACTTCTAATATTTCAAAAATACCAAAACGGTCATTGTAGCCAGTATTATTACAAATTTTACAACCATCACCTTTATAAATTCTAGAAGTACTAAAATCTTTGACATTCAAATCAGCTAAAATATGTTTGAAATCTTCATTTTCAGACAAAATAGCCATTTCTTCTTTGGTCAATTTGTAAGAAGTACGACAATGATTACAAATTTTACGTACAAGTCTCTGAGCAATCACTAAATTGATAGTGGAAGAAACCAGAAATGGCTGAATACCCATATCCAAAAGACGAGGCAAAGCTGTCACTGCATCATTGGTATGCAAGGTAGACAATACAAGATGACCTGTCAAGGCAGAGTTGATAGCAATATCAGCGGTCTCAGCATCACGAATTTCACCAACCATCAAAATATCAGGATCTTGACGAACCAAAGCACGCAAACCTTTGGCAAATGTCAGATTTGTTTTAGGATTAACTTGAATTTGTGTTACACCTTCAATATCATATTCTACAGGATCTTCAATAGTAGCCATGTTTATTTCACGTTTATTCAAAAGTTTCAAAATAGAATATAAACTAGTTGTTTTGCCACTACCAGTTGGACCTGTAACCAAAACCATGCCATGTGGATTTTTGATAGCTTTCTTTATTTTTTTCAAATTATCATCGGATAAACCCAAATCAATCAAACCTAATTGTTTGTTCTTTGGATACAACAAACGCATTACAATATTTTCACCATAAGTGATAGGAACAATAGAAATACGTACATCCAACCAATTGTCATTTATAAGATAGCGCATTTTACCATCTTGCGCAGCAAAATGAATATCTGTAGCCATCTTTGACAAAATTTTGATACGAGTCAAAATAAAACTCAAAAAATCTCTAGGCGCCTTATCCTTTTCTACCACAAAAACATCATGCATCACACCATCAATACGGAAACGAAAAGTTATTCTATCTACTTGTGGTGTAATATGTATATCTGAAGCACGATTTTCATAACCATATTTCAAAACCATATCCACAAATTCTACTACAATATCATCTTTTTCTTCATTACTTAATCTAGCATTGTTAAGACTTTTTAAAATTTTTGTTACATCAGAATCAATATCAGAACCATAAACAGACAAAGCTTTTTCCAAATCATCATCATCAATATAATATACTTTTACAACCTGCCCAATTTTTTTCTCAATAAAATTTTTGCTTTCTAAGTCTTTTGGATTCTGCATACCAAGTTTCACTCCATCAACATCTGAACTAATAGCAACCACTCCTTTATTACGGGCTACTATTTCTGGTATTAATTTAACAATATTTGGATCTAATTTTTCATTGGTCAAATTGATATATGGTACAGCAAAATATTCAGCAACAGCTTGTCCAATAATATCTTTACTCAAAACATTTTCCACAAAAAAATACTCCATCAAACTAGTGTTGTGTGATTTTGCATATTTTTTGGCATTGTTAAAGTCTTTTTCTTCAAGATAACCTTGATCAAGTAAAATTTCTTTTAATTGTTGCTCAGTAAATTGCATAAAATAGTATTAGATTCCTAAAACTTTTTTAATATGTTCCACTACTTCAGCGATAGTAGTGTCTGATTTTACGAAATAATCTTTGGCTCCCAATCCCAAAGCTTTTTCAATGTCTTCTTTTTGATTAAGATTAGTAGACACTATCACAGGTACTTTTATTTTACTTTCTTTCATATCTGTCAAAACCGAAAAACCATCTTTATTAGGCATCATCAAATCTAATAATAATAAATCATATTTATTAGCAGCCAACTCCTTTAGAGCACTTACACCATCAAATACTACCAACGTTTCAAATCCAGCTTTGTTAAGCTTAATTTCCAAAGCACGAGCCATTGGCTTTTCGTCTTCGGCAATCAAAATTTTCTTTTCAGCCATATATTTTTATTAGTTAAAAAATCTGGGCTTATTATACCATTTTTTTAGAAAAACGTGAAATGTTTATCCCCTAGAAATTTATCAACCTAACAATCGATCACTTTAACACTTTATTACTTCCTCAGATAATCACTTTTAATACCAACAATACCAACCTAAACATTAATCAAAATCTATTATAAAATAACTAGTCTAATTTAGACATTTACACAAAAAAACCGATCACGCGATCGGTTTTGATTAATTTTTTATCAACTATGAACTAATATTTAAAGATTAAGATAAATATCTTTTGTCTCAGTAGCCAATTTCTCCCAAGAAAACCTCTTCAGATTTTCTCTAGCTTGATATTTCAATTCACTTCTAATATTTTCGTCTGTCAAAATAGTATATAAGACATCCGCCATTTGGGCTTTATTGTGAGGATCAAAATACATAGCACCTTCTCCCAAAACTTCTGGCAAGCAACTAGCCGAAGAAGCTGCTACTGGTAAAGCATAAAGACTAGCCTCAAGTGGAGGTAATCCAAAACCTTCATAAAGTGAAGGAAAAACAAAAACACTGGCTTTTTTGTAAAGATCCACTAAATCACTATCCCCTACTAAACCTGTAAAAATTACATTTTTTAAATCAACGAACTTATTTTTCAAATTTTGATAATAATAATTATCTTTACCTACTAATACTAAATTATAATCATTACTCTTTTCTTCATTAAATATTTGCCAACTTGATAAAAGATTATCCAAATTCTTGTGAGGATAAGCGGCCCCAACATACAACACAAATTTTTTATCAATTTTAAATTTTTCCAAAACATTAGCAATATTTTCTTTTAGATCATTATTCACAAAAGGCGCTTGATATGTAACAGTTATTTTATCCCTATCTACACCCAAAGTCTCCACAATATCCCTTGCAGTAAATTCACTAGTTGTAATAATATGTTTAGTTTTTTTGACTAAATGCTTTATCAAAGTACGATGAGCCTTGTCCTTTACCCAAAATTTAAAATGCCCCAAAGTACTAGTTTCTGGTCTAGCATAGTGATACATGGTCAAATCATGAATAGTGACGACAAACTTTCCATCATAAAAATAAGGTACATTCCAATGGGGAAAATGCATTAGATCTACTGGATTTTTTTGCAAAATACTCAAAAATTCACTTTGCTCACCCAAAGTATACCAAGGTATATCTGCCAAAATTTTTGTAAAATTAAGATTTTCAATTTCTACCTCATCAAAATTCTCTTGACGCAAAAAAATCAGATATTGATTTTCTTTATCAATCTTTTGCAAATGTAAAACTAGTTGTTGAACATAACGCCCAATACCAAAATTGGAACTAAGCATTCTGGCGTCTATACCTATTTTCATATATTCACTTCATCCCAAACCCGCCGAGTCGGCGGGGAGGGATCCCTGCCTGCCGGCAGGCAGGTTTCTTAAAATAATCTTATTAGAAAATAATTACGTTAATTGATTCCACTTACCATTTTTAAAATAAGTAAAATCACACTACAATTATACTCCATAATCAATCACCTAGGAATACTTCTTCAACAGGATATTTTATAAAACTTTCATTTAATCCTTCTATTCCAAATCTTTTTAGCCATTCTGAATTACTGGAATATTTGTAATGAAAAGCTTCTTCTAAACTTGTAACTAAACCATGTTTGAAAGGATTTTTTATTATATAATTGAAATGCTTCCAAAAGTCCGATTTGTTTCTGATGTAATAGTCAAAATATTGATACCAGATTTGACGGGCAGGGGTGTTGTCTTGTTTGTTAATTAATAAACTTGTTATAGAATGTAATCTTTTTATAAATTTTACCAATGTACTTTGATATGAAATATTATGATTAGATTTAGGAATGGCGAACGTAAGTTCGCCCAGTGAACATAAAATATGATAATGATTGTCTAACAAAACCCAACTGTAAATTTTTATACCTAATTCTCTTTGTAAATTTTGCAATACTGAAACAAAGATATCCTTCCTTTGAAATGTACTAAAATATTTTTTACCTTCAAGACAACGCCCTGTGATAAAATAACATGCTCCTTCTACATAAATATGATGTGGACGATTTATGTGTTCCTTACCATGTGTGATACTATCATTATACATAATAATAACCCCCTAATTATAAACTCAGCAAACTTACGTTTGCCATTCCTACAAACTATCAATTAACCAACATCTCCAAAAATTCTCTAGCTGTTTTATCCCAATCGAATTTATCTTTTTTGGAAAAACAAACATTATTTTTTTTATTTTTTATAACTTCTAGCAAAGAATTTTTTAATTCTATAATATTGTGAGGGTTAACTAACTTTACACCATCATCCACAATTTCTGACAAAGATGAACGGTTACTAGTAATAACAGGAACCTGAGAAATCAAAGCCTCCAAAACAGGAAAACCAAAACCTTCATACAAACTAGGATAAACAAATAACTCAGCCAATTTATAAAGAGCAGGCTTATCTTCAGCATCGACATAACCAATATAATTGACTCCCCTAGTATTATCAATACTAGAAATTATTTTGTCATATTTCCAACCACGTGTACCAGCAATTACGAGATGTATCTTTTTATTTATCAAATTTGATTTACGATAAGCCTCTATAATAGACAAAATATTTTTACGAGGCTCAAGTGTACCTAAGAAAAAAATAAACTTCTCTGGTAAATTGTATTTTACCTTTAATTTTTCTCTATCAATATTTTGTGACAAAAATTGTAAAAATTTCTTACTAATTCCTGGATACAAAACCTTGATAGAATTAGGATTAAGATGATAGATATCTACTAAATCATTCTTGGTATTTTGCGATGGAGTAAAAACAAAATGAGCTTTGTGAACCTGTTGTCTGGTCTTGATAAGACTATGCCACAATAACATTTTTTTGCTAAAACAACTTGGCAAAAATTCAAAACTCAAATCATGCACAGTCAAAACATGTTTTGTATCTTTTGATAAATTGGTAAAATTAAAATTTGGTGAAAACCAATAATCTAATCTATTTACTCTTGTACTTGTTAATTTTTTATTTACCTGACTTTGCAATAATTTATCCAAATTAAAAATTTTTAATAACAATAATATATTAAAAATCTTATTTGGAAATTTTGTAGCTACAAAATGAACATTCGCCTGTAACCACTTTGGCAAACTATCTCTAACATCTTTGAAAGAATTATAGAACAAAAAATAATTATTTTCTTTATCCAAAGCAAAAAGACTATCCAAAAGTTCATAAGTATACTCACCTACTCCAGTACGTTTTTTGTCAGTCAGACTACGAATGTCAATTGCAATATTCATACTTAAAAATTCTTTGGCAGGTAAAAAATAAATAAAATGCGATGCTAAATAAAATTTTTTAGCAGTCAGCAGACACAGCAGATTCAGCTTATTAATTATCTCTATTTTATCTCTATTTTATTATAATCTCGTTTTCTAGATTTTTACACAAATAAACAAAGGACTTTACAAAAAGATGTTAAAGATCACAACGATTCATCTCAGACAAAAAATCGATATAATGTTTTTCCACATAATCCTTAATTCTTTCTTTGAACTTCTTTTCATCAAAACGAATAACTTGTTCACGAATTTTGGCACTATCCCAAGTATATTTATCAAAATTAATTACAGTATCAAAAAGTGTTTCCCAATCTTGTTTATAAAAGAATAAACCACTTATACCAGGAACAACAGTCTCTGTAACACCACCGACACCATAAGCTATGACAGGCCTTCCAGAAGCCATAGATTCAATCGGTGTAATACCAAAATCTTCTACCTGAGGATGAATAAAAGCCTTAGCTTTACTCAAAATTTCTGATTTTTCTTTATCACTAATACGACCTAAAAATTCTATATTACTTTTGGCTATTTTTTTCAAACTTTCCAAACCAGGACCATCTCCAAAAATTTTTAATTTATAACCCAAACGATTAAAAGCTTGAACTACAAGATCAAAACGTTTGTAATTGACAATACGTCCACCAGTCACAAAATAATTACCAACTTCTTTACTAATGAAAAACTTGTCCAAATCTACAGGTGGATAAATAACATCACTTTTACGACGATAATATTTTTTTATTCTTTTCAAAACTGTGTGAGAATTAGCTATGAAATTGTCCACTCTGTCTACACTGTTTTTGTCCCAAATACGCAATTTGTGAATAAGCCGAGGCAAAAATAATTTTACCAAAAAATTATATTTCAGATCTTGAATATATTCGTGTGTATCAGACCAAAGATAACGAGTTGGTGTATGACAATAAGAAATATGTAGACCATCTTCTTTAGTCAAAATTCCTTTGGCAAAAGCACTAGTTGAAGACAATACGACATCAAATTCACCCAAATCATGTTTTTCAGTAGCAATCGGCATAAGTGGCAAATACCACTGATATTTATTTTTAACAAAAGGTAATTTTGCTAAAAATGATTCTCTAATATCAGCATTTACAAAACTATCTATTTTTTTCTTATCATGAAACAAAACAAAAATTGGCGCTTCAGGCCATATTTCATGAAACGATTGCAAAACTCTTTCAGCTCCCCCATCTTGTGAAAGATAATCATGTACGAGTGCTATTTTCATAAAAAACAAAATAAATCTTCATAGGATACGAAATACGAAAAGTACGAAAGTACGAACTACGAAAATTTCGTAATTTCGTACCTTTCGTATTTCGTATCCCGCCTAAATAATCCTTTTAAAAATCAAAGAACCTTTCTCTTTCTAAAAATAATAAAAGGAGTCTTGATAAAAATAATAATATCCAAATACAAACTCCATTTTTCTATATAAAAAATATCCAATTTCATTTCTTCTTCAAACGACAAATCACTACGTCCCGAAATCTGTGAAAGTCCGGTAATACCGGGTTTCAAAACAAAGACATCAGGATATTTGTCAGCATATTTCTCTACTTCTCTTGGTTGATGTGGACGGGGCCCTACAATACTCATTTCACCTTTCAAAACATTGAAAAATTGTGGTAATTCATCGATACTAACACGACGAATAAATTTACCAAAAGGTGTGACACGTGGATCATTTTCAATTTTGTAAATTGGTCCTTTTTTACTATTATTTTTATTAATCAATTCTTTTTCTTTTTTCTCAGCCTCTTCACCAGATTTAACGAATTGACTGCCTGTACAATCTTGTTGGTACATCGAACGAAATTTCAAAGTAAAAAATTTTCTACCACGAATACCAACACGTTCATTTTTGTAAATAATCGGGCGACCTGTTTCTAACAAAATAATCAAACTAGTCAAAAGCGTAATTGGACTAATAATAATCAAAATAAAAACACTCATGATAATATCAAAAATTCTTTTAGCAATTCTTCCCCAACCATCAAGTGATGTTTTTTTCAATTCAACGATTGGCACACCAGCCAAAGTATAAACTGCCATGTTGGTAGAATATGTAGCAAAAATGTCAGCTGAATATTTGAAAACAATATGCTCTACATCACAGAATTGTTTGGCCTGCAAAGTTTCTTCTTCATTGGCATGTGGATTTACAAGAATAATTTCATTCAAATTCAATAATACCAATTCTTTATTTAATTTTTTACTGTATCTTTCATAAACTTGTATTACGTTATAACCAAGACGAGGATTGTCTTGTAAAGTCTTTACAATATTTTTAGTAATGTCTTCTGAACCTATAACAACAATTCTACGTAAACCAATACCAAAACGATACAACAAAGCTTTGAGGCCTCTCACCAAGAATCTGCCAAGCATGACATACACCATAGCAAAAACCCAAGAAGAGACAATCAAAAAACGAGAGTCAAATAAAGTTCCAGAAAGCACAATATAAAGAGCGATAATAGACAAACCAATGAAACAAGCCGAAATTACTTTGGCTAAATCTTTAGCAAAACGACGATTTGGATTGACAGAATAAAGACCTAAGAAAGCAAAAATAAAAATCCAAACAATCGCAAAAATACCCACAACATTCAAAAAACCCCAAAGGCTTATACCAAAGATAACAGGTTTCAAAGCTATAGCCCAATCACTAAAACGCAATGAATAAGCACTAAAACCAGCCAAAACAAGCATCAAAAAATCAATTGGCACTTGTAATAACATAAGTAAAATTTCCGAACGTTTCATAAGTTTTTTAGATAATAATTACTCTTATGATAGCGTAAAAAAATGCTTTAGTCAAACTTAGACAAAATAAAAAAACCTCTCAAAAAGAGGTTCATTTATTGTTCATTCTACATTTATAAGCCGAATTCTGTATCCCGACAAGTCGGGAGATGATCATTTATCTAGACCTATAATTGCTTATAGGCTCAAACGAGCTAACTTTTCGAAACGATAAATCGCAACGCTGCTCTTTCTTCAGATAGGGTTTACCACGGCATCTCATCACTGAGAGCCGAAGCTTGTAACCATTTGTCAATTGTGCAAATGATATCAAACTACTTTTCACCTTTTGCCCACCAAATTGGCAGACTAGTATAGTCTCTGTGGCACTTTCCCGCCCAATATTCTTACGAATAAAGAGGGTGGACGTTATCCACTACCTTTGTCTCCACTCTTCGAGAAGAGTGTTAGGAAGTTCGGACTTTCCTATTAGTTACAATTAAGTAACCAATCGATCACCAAATGTAAAATGAACAGGCTAAATATAGCAGAAAAAGGCTTTTTTGTCAATGATAAAAAACCTCAATATATTATGTTTATTTTTATAGTGTCGAAGGGGGGACTCGAACCCCCACGCCCTTGCGAGCCTAGCACCTCAAGCTAGTGTGTATACCATTCCACCACTCCGACGTTTAAAAGACACTGATTACACAGATTACAAAAGATTACACTGATTTTAATTTGTACTATCTGTGTAATCTAAAAAAATCAGTATAACTTGTCCGCCGTAGTTCTATGAAATAAGAACGAAGGAGGAGTGTCAAAATTTTCTATCACGACCAACAATCATTTCAATTCTACTTTTAGCAAGTTTTATTTTTACTTTTATTTCTTTGGATATATTACCGTCTGTCTCGACCACAAAAGGTTTTTTACTAGAAACAATTATTTCTTCAAAAGGAAAAATACTAGGTTCTTCAAATTGTTCTTTCTTGAAAACACCTTTTTTGACAATAGGTCGCAAAAAAGCTTCAAGCTTACCATCCTGAGGATGAACAACATATTTTTTTCCACCTTTTGACCAAACAAAAGGTTTCAAATTACAAACTACCAATTCCATTTTTTTACCTCTACTAGCTACTTTGAAACTTTCGTCATATTCTATCTGAATATCACTTGGTGGTATATGTAATTGTGAAATAAAATAACGGTTATTGAGCCAGCCAACATCCAAATATAATTTTCTTCTTTTGGCTAAAACATCACAGGCATCTATACCAACAGGTAAACCTAAAACTTCCGCAATACTATTTTCTGAACCAACAGGTAAAAAACCATAAATAACCCGACAAGAAGCCGCGCGCGAAAGGACATGACCAAAAGTTACATCGTTTCCAACTACTACGATTGTCTTAGCACCTTTTCTTATTTCATCTTCAATCAACATTTCACAATTGGTATAACGCTGTAGCCGAATGATTTTGCCAGCGATACCATAATCTGTCAATCTGGTTTCCATGGCTTTGATAAGAGAATCGTATCTTTTGTTTTTTAAAAAATTGTCATAGAGATAGACATACATAAAGAAGATCTTCCATTAGTCCGTCCTATATATGACATTAGGTAAGGACGGATTTAAACAAAAAACTAACAACAATTATGCCTCCATCTGAGATTCAATATCTTCTTCTATAGTCTTTTTAGTACGTTTAACTATTTTTTTTTCATTTTTTGACATACCTTCCAAGCCATCCATACTAACCTTACCTTGCAATAAAGCACCCGCTTCAATTACCAAAGTCTCACAACTAATATCACCCAAAAGACGCGCTGAAGCTGTTAGTTCTAATTTTCCATCAACTTTCACATTACCTTGTACTTCTCCAGAAATAATAGCATCACCAGCTTTGACATTGGCCAAAATTTTGGCACCTTCTTCTACAGTCAAAAGACGTCCAGTTTTTACATTACCAGAAACAGTACCTTTTACCAAAATATTACCTTCTGAAACAAAGTCACCTTCAACAACAACAGAAGGTCCAACAACAGTTTCTACTTGATCTTCTTCATGATGTTGAGCATGATTATTATGTGTAGTTGTAGTATTCATATTTTCTGAATTATCTGGAGTTTGTTTAAACATAGAAATAAAAATTAAATGTTAAAAGTTTAGATATTATAGCACTAAAACAGTCAAAAAGTCAAAAGTCCCCCATTCCCCTTTCCTCGTCCCTCATTCCCCTTTCTCCACTACTTTCACACCTGGTATCCAAAAACCAAATTCACTTCCTTTTCCAAGTCCTTCACTATGGGCCCAAACATGACCCCCGTGTTTTTCAATAAATCTTTTACATACATAGATTCCCAGTCCAGTCCCATTTACATTGGTTCCTTGTACATTTTTACCACGATAAAATTTTTGAAAAAAATTGACTTCATCTTCTTTGTTGAATCCAAAACCTTGATCTTTTATCCTCACAGTATAACCATTATCTTCTTTTTCAACAGAAACTTTGATAGTCCCTTTGTCACTATATTTGATAGAATTATCCAAAAAATTAAAAACTACATGACGAATTTTTTCTTCATCCATAACAATTTTATCAATATTTTTTTCAGGTTTCCAAACTATCTTCAATTTCTTGACAGCAAACTCAGGTTTCATAGATAATTCTTTGACAACACTAGAAATAAGATCATTAATACTTTTATCTTCAAAAGTAAATTTGGTCCTTCCTTGCTCAATACGAGTAATATCCAAAAATTCTTCTACCAAAGTCATAAGCCTATCATTACTTTCATCCATATTACCCAAAGTTTCCTTTAAACTTTTACTAACTTTACCATAAGCTCCATCACCAATAAGCTCAATATAACCACGAATAATCGTGAGAGGTGTACGAAGTTGATGAGAAGCGATAGACAAAAATTCTGTTTTTTGTTGATCTAATTCTTGCAAACGTAAATTAGCCCTTTCTAGGTTGTGAGCGAGGACAGCTAATTCATTACGTTGTTTAATCTCTTTACGAATACTTCTGATCAATAAAGAACCAAAAAAACCGATAAGTAAAACCAAAGAAAACTTTATTATAAAACTTAAAATTGTATCTGCTAAGATGGCATCAATAAAAAATATTCCTAACAAAAAAATAACAAAAAAATCGGTAGTAATTTCTCTTATACCCAATGCACCATGACGTAATATAGTATAACCAATTAATATAATAAAAGGTATAACAAATAACGGGCTTATTGGTATTAAACTTGTATCACTGAATATAACAGTACCAAAAAAATTAACACTAACAAGCAAACCGAGCGTTATAAAAAAACCTACACCTATCAGACGCCATGTTTTTTTGTCTTCTTTGACCTTTAATCCTTTGTACCTCTTAAAAAAATTAATAATACCCAAAATTAGCCCACCCAATATTATAAAAGTTATCAGCAAAATACCAGGTTCAACTATTGGTGTAACTACTCCATCTTTTATATTTAGACTACTAAACATAAAAGGTGTTAAGGACAAAAACATAGCCACACATGTAAAAAATATTACACTGTAAAACCATTTTTTATTCAAATTAATTTTTTCATAAGGAAAAGTCCTTATAAAAAAATAAAATAATATTGTATGTGGAATACCTGTAAAGACACTAAGCCTTATAAATGAAAGCATAGAGTCCGTAGAAACATTAATAGATAAATAATTCATCAATCCCCACCAAGAAACAAATATACAAAAAAAAGTAAACAATATGTTAGTAGTGCTTTTTCGGTTATTCAAAAAAACCCAAACACCCAAAAGTATAATAAAAACTGAACTAAACAAAGTTATAATAAATGGATAATCTATATAACCCATAATCTAAAATATTGTCATTAACTACTCTGCCTTCGTTAAAATCAAGAGACAGAATATGAGAAGGTATCCCAACCATTGGAAATTAAACCATCTCGTCCCTACTAATTTATCAGCCTTAAACGAAGTCAGGATTAAATTAATACATCTGTTAATAATCTACGTGGTGATAAAAACTTCTTTTTTTGTCTTCCTATTCTAAAAAACATCAAAGGTTTACCATTTATATTTAAATTTTCTGATAATTGGTAAGCAATATCATCAAATTCTACAGCAGCACCCATAACGTGAGTTGAAAATTCATAATTACAAGACAAGAGACTAACTAATACATATAATTGACCTGACTTTATCCAATTTTCTTTGCAATCTCCACCAGATATCAAACCTATGACCAGTGTACTATTAACAATTTCCTTCATCAGAGAAATCTGCATTTTTGAGGTATCAATTAAAGTAAAAAGTTTTGGTGCCAATAAGGATATAGGAGCAGGCATACCTACAGTAAAACCTGGCATACCATCAAACTTTTTCGTCCAATTATTTCTTAACCAAGAACCAAGTTCATTTTTGAAACTTTGCATTGCGAAAGCTCTTCTAGTACCTTCTTCTATTGCAGATAATATTATATTTCGATCGAGTCCTTGAACCTTAACAAATTTTAAATTCAAATCATCAAAATTAAAAAGCAATTTACCAGCCTCTTCTAAAAATTTATCATCAACTTCTATATTTTCATATTTCAATTTACCACTATAACGAGAAGTAATGTTTTTAAACAATTTATAATAAATGTTTTCAGTGTCAATTGAACATTCTTTGGCATATAATGAACAAAACAACTCCTTATTTGAGTCTTTTTTATTTTTATCATTGTATTGATACAACACATCAAACTCAAAACCAAAATAATATCCTGCTATTTTAATTGTTTCCAAACACGCACCAAGACTTTCATAAAGCTGTCTGCCACTTTCATCTGAACCAACCAAAGCTCTCTTATTGTCTATATAGAAGTATATTATACCATTTTTTATTTCAAACAACCATGGCTGTGTGTTATGTGCGGATGGTGATAATATTGCATAATTTAATATAAAAAGCAATTTATCATATAAACTACCACTCCCAGGAAAATCCTCCTCTAAAATATTCCACGCTACATAATTTTTTTTATTTTTTTGGTACATACTATTTTATAAGATATTTATTTTTAGCTTTTAAGCTATAAAAATTTTCTGAGCCATTCTCATAAAAAAATAATTTAGGTTTTACTTTTTTACCAACGACATCATACAATTTGTGATATTCTATATTGACGTGCAAAAGATTATCAAAAAATATACTAGAAAAATTATCACTCAGACAAAGTTGTTTATCTACATTAGGCAATAACTCCAAGTGTATCTCTAAAGATTGTTCACCATC
>JAQUAW010000028.1 GCA_028687045.1 Patescibacteria group bacterium | reverse complement strand
TTTCGACAAATTTGAACAGCAACAAAGCTATCAAAGTACCTTACAAAGAATCTATCAAATACGCATCAGCTATTGGCTTAGCACTAAGAGCAGCTCACAACCCCTTTACCAAAAGTGATTCTATCTAAAAATATGTATCCCCTAAGAATAAATCTAATAACAGAAGAAAAAAAGAACCGCCTTATCCGTACGGCTCAATTTAAGTTTATACAAAATATTTTACAAGTAATTTTATTATCGGTAAGTTTGGTAGCCATTATTCTATTAGTCTCAGAAAATTTACTACAAAAATATTTTACAAATATTGCAGAAAATAGCGTCAATGTAAGTAGCCGATACACTTCACAATCAAATGAGATAAGTGCTATCAACAAATTGACCAAAAGAGTAACTGATGTTCAAGCTCAATACCACGAAATAACACCCATCATCATGGCAATGGCATCCTCTACTCCAGAAGGAATAAATCTAAATTCTTTGAATATTAGCTACGCAAAAAAAACCATAAGTTTTTCAGGTATAGCAGATACTAGACAAATATTTTTGAATTTTCAAGAAATGTTAGAAAACAATCCCCTGCTAAGCAATGTAGAATCACCTGTTTCTGATCTAACAAAAAAAGAAAATATTGCTTTCAATATTAGTGCCAAATTAAAATAATATGAAAAAACAAAATCCTATTTCTAAAACTATTTTTTCAACTATTGGTATTATACTAATAATATCCACAATAGGTTTTGTAATAATTTTGCCATCAATAAATTACATAAAAAATATAAAAAAAGAAATACAAACAATAGAAAAAGAATCAGCTGATCAGTACCAAAAAATTAAATTAATGAAAAAATCTATTGCAGAGTTAGACACAGTGAGAGAAAAAAGTAAATTGATAGAGCAAGCTTTGGTTGACAAAAATGATGCTGTAAAAATCATTCAGGAACTAGAAGACTTAGCTATAAACAAAAAAATAGAACAAAGTTTGAGTATCAATTCAGGGACTGATAATAGTTTTGTATTTTCTTTTAAGACAAAATCAAACTTTTCTAATACCATACAATACCTAAATTCTTTGGAACACTTACCTTTTTATATGATAATAGATAATCTAAGTTGGACAAAAGTAGACAAAGAAAATGTTTCTCTAACTTTTCAAGCCACAGTTTTTGCCAAATAAATATGAAATTTTTTACAAAAAAAATAAAAAGTCCAGTTAAGCAGTCACGTGATTATACACGCCTAAGAAAAATAAAAGTAATTAATATATTTTTGTTGATTATTGTAATTTTTACACTTACAACTACTTTTTTATTTATCTACAATAATGTCTACAAAACATTAGGACAAATAGCTGATGTAACACTCATAAAAAACAATCAACACCTAGAATCAATAAATTTTGCCCAATATAATAGTGCAGTCTCAGCTTGGCAAGGAAAAAATATTGACGAAGATATACTAGTTCCAAAACGCGATCCTTTTAATACGACATTAATAACAACATCTACACCACAATAGACTTGATTGACATAAACCAATTATCAGTGTAGTCTATTTAAATCTATCTAATTAGTGTTATGAAATATTTATTTGAACTAGGACATCAACCTCACATTTCAACCGCCGAAGTTTTGGCGGTTTTAAAGCATGCCCAAATAGAATACAGAGAAATCGAAAACAAAAATGATTTTTTTATTCTAGACGTAATTGCCACAGAAGAAGAAATAGAAGAATTATCAAAAAAATTTGGTGCCATTATTCAAGTTGGAATCCAAATAGAAAGTGAAGGCTATCCTCAAAACATCATAGTAGAGTACTTATCAAAACAAGAAACTGGTAAAATAAATTTTTCTATTTCACCAACCAACAGTAAATTGGCCATCGCTATAAAAAAAGAATTGAAAGCACTAGGAAAGTCTGTGCGTTATGTCGAAACCAAAAACACAGCAACTATTTTACACAACAAACTATTAGAAAATAAAGGTCATTTTACAGTTTTTAAAAATAATGTTTACAAAACTATTTATATCCAAGATATAGAAGGCTTCAGCGCTCGTGATTATGATAGACCAGTCGCTGACAATGTTTCAGGAATGCTTCCTCCAAAACTAGCGAGAACTATGATAAATCTAGCCGAAGTAGATACTGAAGCTATAATATTAGATCCTTTTTGTGGTTCTGGTACAGTCTTAAACGAAGCTATATCCCTTGGGTTCAAGAATATTATTGGTAGTGATATAAGTGAGAAAGCAGTAACAGACAGTGAAAAAAATGTAGCTTGGTTGATAGAAAAAAATAATTTAAAAAAGATTAAGACAAATATTTTTTTAAGTCCAAGTACAGAACTATCTGGAAAACTAAAACCACAAAGCGTAGAAGCTATCGTCGCTGAGCCATACATGGGAAAACCTCTGCATGGACGTGAACCAAAAATTGTACTTGACAACCAAACAGAAGAGTTGGCAAAACTGTATATAAACACTTTCAAGACTTTCCACAAAATATTAAAAGATGAGGGCATTATAATTTTTATTATTCCAAAATTTAAGTTTGGTAATGTCTGGTTGCAAGTCAGATGTCTCGACGAAATAAAAAATTTAGGATTTGAAATTGAAAATTTTGCCAATGGCGAAAGGTCTCTTCTTTATCACAGACCTACTCAATTTGTGGGAAGAGAAATTTGGAGATTTAAAAAGGTTAATTAGATTTTAGGTGTTAGGTAAACTAGGTATTAGAGGAATAACGAAGTGAATTAACTTATGTAAAATCAACTGTAACTCAGAACTTTAGTTCTGATAAACAACAAAATCAAAACAAGCTAGAGAAAGCTTGTTTTTTTATTTTTTTCACACAACTCATCCCTCAATCCCTTCTCTTAAAAAGAGAAGGGAAGTTTTTTCTAGTTCCCCTCCCTTTCCAAGGGAGGGGCAAGGGGTGGGTTCCGTCGCAGAAAAAATCACCCCCTAATTCTTGACATAATAATAATAATATGATATATTCAGCCGTCGCCCGGACTCAACGTTCACCGGGTGATGAAAAGGAAGAAAATGAGGTATTTCATTAGGGGGGAGTTGATATTACTCACGATAATAATATTATACATGGTTGGAAGGGCTCTGATTGGATGAGCCACACCAACCATTTACACAGCCAACCCGCGCCGGAGACCGAGACAACTTCGGTCCGACGCGGGAAGGCACACACATTTTTTTTACAAAAACAAAAACTAGCTACAAAGCTAGATTTTTTTATCTTTATTTTTCGTAATTTCGTATAGTTCGTATTTCGTATCCCTAAATATCTATACCAAAAAACCTAACAACTTCTCTTTCAACTCTCCCGGCACAATATTCAAATCTTTCAACTCACCAAAATCATGCCACTCCAATATATATTTATTTTCTTCTGAATTACGTCCAACTTCTGGGCCACCAAGCTTCATCTCACCGACAAAACTATCTGCAAAAAAAACAATATTTTTTCTCTTATCAAAATCATTATAATATTCAAAAAACTTTTTTCCTAAAACAATATCCAAATTAGTTTCTTCTTTGGCTTCTCTAATGGCTGTTTCTTCTGCGCTTTCACCATCTTCCACACCACCTCCAGGCAATGAAAAAAACTCTCTATCATTTTTAAACCTATGCATCAAAAGTATTTTATTGTCCCTCAAAATTATTGTTCCCGCTCTCATATTTTTTAAACTAAAAAACTTTTGGCTATTGGCTATAAACTATTATGTTGCCACATGAAAATAAACAGTATCACCATCCTCAACAATATATTCTTTTCCTTCAAGACGCATTTTGCCCGTACCCTTTATTCCACTCCAACCACCATGCTCCACAAAATCTTTCCAATTAACCACATCTGCTTTGATATAGCCTTTGACAAAATCAGTATGAATGACACCAGCAGCGTCAGGACCTTTGGTACCTTTTGTCACAGTCCAAGCTCTAGTTTCTTGTACACCAGAAGTAAAATAAGTTACGAGATTAAGAAGTTTATAACCAGCTACAATCAACTTGTCCAAACCACTTTGTTCAATTCCCAAATCTGCCATAAAAACTTTGGCATCTTCTTCACTAAGTTCAGCAATCTCAGCCTCAATTTTTGCACTTACTACAATATATGGCGCGTCTAACTCTCCATTCCATTTTCCACCTTCTTCAACATTGACCACATAAAGCATCGGCTTCATAGAAATAAGATGCAAATCACGCAAAATCAATTGTTCATCTTCTCCAACAACGAAAGATCCATCATCTTCCAAAGTTCTAGCAGGTTTTCCAGCCTGAAGATGAGCATCCAATTTTTCCAATAATTCTAACTCTTTGGCGAGCTCTTTTGCTCTTACACCTTTAGCATCTTTTCTCACTCTATCTAATCTTTTACTCACAGTCTGCCAATCAGCCATTATCAATTCAAGATTAATTACTTCACTATCATCTTTTGGATCTACTTTGCCATGTACATGTGTGATATTTCCATCTTCAAAAGCACGCACAACTTGAATAATAGCATCACATTCTCTGATGTGTGACAAAAATTTATTTCCCAATCCTTCACCTTCCGAAGCACCTTTGACCAGACCCGCAATATCCACAAATTCAATCGCGGTTGGCACAATTTTCAAAGCTTTGGAAGTTTCTGCCAATGGTTGTAAACGACTGTCAGGCACCTCAACTACGCCTACATTGGGTTCAATAGTACAAAAAGGATAATTGGCAGCATCAGCTTGTTTACTCTTGGTCAGAGCGTTGAAAAGTGTAGATTTACCGACATTTGGTAGTCCGACGATAGCGAGTGATAGCATAGGCATTGCGTCATCCCGAGCTGAGAATACAGCGAGGGATCTTTCTTAAGATGAATGAATTTAAATAGTTTAAACTTTCAAAAGAGGTAAAGTACTTTTTTGAATAATTTAGTGAAGTCATTCTATTACAAAAAAGCCTTTTAGTCAATGTTAAAAGATAAAAGTAAATAGTAAACGGTAAATAGATTTTCAATAAAAATGTAGCTAAATCACCACTGGGGAGTTTGAGGGGGAAGCTGTTTGAGCCCCGTCGCTTGTCAATGAGTACTTCGCAATCGGCAACACAGGCGAGTTCTTTCCCCTCAACACTTTTTGTTACTTTTTGGTGACAAAAAGTAAAGGCATTTTAAAACAAAAAAATAGTCACTCAACAATGACTATTTTTATAAAAAATATTCTAATCAATCTATTTCTTCTCCACATCATGCTTCCCAAACTGTCCTCTCAAAGCCGAAACAACTTGTCCAGCATAGTCAGGATTCTTCTGAGATTGTTTGCGAAAATTTAGAGATTCTTCTATTATTTTTGCTTTCAATTTCATAGTCTTGGCAGTATCTACTGTCCAAGCACCTTCACCATTACTATCAACTTTACCACTTATCTTTTTCAAGTCATCCCCATAAATTTCAAAAGCATCATAAAGCCAACCGACAAGTCTTGATTCAATCACACTACCGTTGTTATAAACACTGGTAATTTTTTTCAAATCAAGTTTGTATGGAGATTTCTTCATAATATTGAATCCTTCACCGATTGCTTGCATCATACCATATTCAATTCCGTTATGAACCATTTTGACAAAATGTCCGGCACCATTGCCAGGGAAAAATTCATAGCCATTGGTAAGAGACATATCTTTGAAAAGTGGTTCAATGTATTTGAAAACTTTTTTATCACCACCAATCATCACACAAGCACCTTTACGCGCCCCACCTGGACCACCAGACACGCCAGCATCTAGAAAATGAATTCCATATCTTTGCAATTTTTTGGCACGCACCACAGAATCTTTGAAATAAGAATTTCCACCATCAACAATAATGTCTCCTTTTTCAAGAAAATTTACCAGACCTTCTTTTTTATCAAAAATAGCATCTTCCACCGGTTTACCATTTGGCAACATCAGCCAGACAATACGAGGATGTACAAGTTTACCTACCATTTCTTTTATTTCTTTCGCTCCAGTCAAACCCACACTTTCCAATTTTTCTGTTACTTCCCAAGTTCTATTGTGACCAACCACTTTCCAACCTTTTTCGAGCAAATTTTGCGCCAAACCTCCACCCATACGACCAAGCCCCATAATAGCAATTTCTTTTTTGAAATTCTTTTCATTGGTTAAGAAAAAGTCATCAGCAATATCCACAATTTCTTTATCGTCTACTTTGTAAGTATGAAGTGGCGTCATTCTTTTTTCCCAAGCTTGCGTAATTGGGTCCACGATTTTCCATTCACTCAAAACTTCTTGTTTAGTCATGAACCAACGTTGTTGTCCCAAAATAGCATCATAAAAAAGTTTGGCATATTCTTCCACATAAGGAAATTTTGATTGTTTTTTATAAAGCAAAAATTTGAAATCACGTTTCTCTAGTACATCTTCAAAACCTGGTTTGCGTTGCCAAAAATCTATACTGATTTCTTGATTAGGTGCAAAAGAAAATACTACTTTGTTTTTGGCAGGACCAGTTGGCTGACACCAAATACAAGGTTCTCTATCTTTGAAAGTGACGACCACTTCTTTTTTGGCAGGTCCAACTCTCTTACCACTTTCAATAAAAATTGGCACATCACTCCAACGCAAAGATTCAATGTTCAATTTCAATTTGAAGTAAGTTTCTGTTTCAGAATTTTTTTCCACTCCGGCAATATTTTCATAACCTTCGTACTGAGCACGAAAAGTATTTTGTTTTACTTCCTCACTATTCATGATAGTAACTTGTGACAAAAGTTTTTCACGCATTTCACGCACACTTTTTGCATCAGCATCACGAGGATCATCCATAGTAAGCAAAGCCAAAACCGAAAGTAAATGATTTTGTCCCACATCACGAAGAGCCCCGACTTTGTCATAAAAATTTCCACGTGTTTCTACACCAATACTTTCAAGCAACTTGATTTCAATTTTTTCGATATTTTTGTTGTCCCAACTTGATTCCAAAAAGTTGTTAGAAAAACGAAAATTGAAAATTCCCTGTACCATTTCTTTGCCAAAATAATGATCAATACGATAAATTTGTTCTTCTTTCAAGATTGACAATGCTTTTTCCAATTCCAAAGCGCTTTTTCTATCATAACCAATTGGTTTCTCCACAATTACACGTGACCAACCCATATTTCCACCACAAGGATCACTAAGATTAGTACGTTTCAAATTACTCACAATTTCAGACATGAAGTTTGGTGGCACAGCTAAATAATAAAGTTTGTTAGCACAAATTTTCCAAACATCTTCTATTTCTTTTACTTTGTCTCCCAAACTTTCAAAACTTTTAGCATCAGCGAAGTCGCCTCTTACATATTCAAAAAATTCCAAAAATTTTTCTGCCTGTTTTTCATTTTTTACAAAATTCATTTCTTGCAAAACTGACAATACTTTTTTGCGAAAATCTTTATGACTAAGCTCACGACGCGCAAAGCCCAAAATTTTCAAATGTTTTGGTAATCTTTTTTGTTTGTAAAGAAAAAATAATGATGGAATAATTTTGTGTTCCATCAAGTCCCCTGTCGCTCCAAAAATTGTAAAAATAGTTGGCATTTCAGGAATTAAAAACGCATTTTTTTTCATAAATATCACCAGGATTAAAATATACTAATATACGAATTGTACGAATGATACTAATAATACAAATACTCAATTAAATAATTACTTTATAAAAAAAGATTAGTAATATTTGTATTATTCGTAACATTTGTATATTGGTATGTATTAAATAATAAAGTAAAAAATCACTCTACAATCGGCTTAATCTCGTAGCCAAAAATCTTCGAAGCATTCTGGCAATAACTCACAATTCCTTTTTGAAAATATGGAGGGTATTTTGCTTGTACACGTCCCAATAAATAATACACAATTGCCAAAAATCCAGCGTAATTTATCTCACGTGGCAAAGTTATGTGCATTCTATTTTTGGTAGGACCATAAAATTTATTTTCTTCACCAAAACTAATAAACAATTCTTTGTTACTGCGAACAACAGTCTTCGCATGTTTACTCTCCTCAAAAGTAAACACTCTACCAGATACCATTGGTTGGAACATTTCATCAAACTTGGTCAAAAACATACCTTTCATTTCTGAAAATTTTTCTGGTACTAATAAGTAATAGGAATCATATTTACTAAAATCTTTTTTTATTTCTTTTTTGGTCTTTTTTTCTAAAAAGTTATAAATATGTGTAGGATCTTCATGAGTATTACCAAACATCATACCCATATAAGTAGAAGTATTATATGTATAAGGTTCTCGATTCTTAGGAAAAACAAACAAATTTTCTTTGGTAATAAATCTTTTGGCTGGAGCATTTTCATTATTAGTTATAAGAAATGTCTCGATTCCCCTTTTCTTCAGTTCACGCGCAATGACAATAGCGTGTTTACTTCCAGAAGCTGAAATAAGTATTGCCCCGTCAATTCCTTTGATATTGTTGAGTTTTTCCAGAAAATTACTTTCGTCAGCAAATACTACATCTTTGTCAGAAAACAATATTCTACCAGTAAAAGCAGCATTGACACTCCCGACAACCAAAGGTTTTTTGAATTTTACCGTGTATTTTGGCAACTTGGCAGTCATAAATAGTTCCAAAGCACCCAGTACAGCCACGTCTAGGTTCGGCATATTTTTTAAACTAAAGTTCTGCAAAATCTCAATATTCTTATTCATAAAAAAGAATTAATTATTATGTGATAATTATAGCATTTTTTGTTTGTTCTTGTTAGATGTTGATAAAAATCATAAAAACATTAAAACATAAAAGCACTCGTCCTGACTTTGTCGGCGAATCAAATAGCTCTCTTGTACGCCTTAAACAAATTAAAATAAATAAATTACCAACCCTCGACAAAATTGGGAAACTGGATACAAAAAGAAACATTTTTAAATACTTGTTTTTTTGCTTTTATGTTTTAATGTTTTTATGACATTTGTCTACAAAAACGTATACAAATGTGGACAAACCTGGGGAAAAGATAGCCAAAACGGGGATAACTCCCTTATTTTACTAATAATAAACAATCAAAAAACAGATAACCACAACAAATCCACTACTTTTAAACAGCTAAACTTCTACTTTTGTATAGATTATTCTATACATTGTGGATAAGTCTGTGGAAAAAGTACCAATTTTGGGGATAACAAACACACAATACACTCATTGTATAGACTAGTTTATACTTTTTTTTAGCTAAAATATCACATTTTTATGCTTAACTGAGCCAAAAACACCCGACTATTGACAATATGTGAAAATAATGCTATAATGTATTTGTGAACATTACAAAAGAGTTTCAAACGTGAAATCCTCAATGACCTAATATCAGAGATATTAGGGGAAGAAGACACACGTGGGAATCTCTCTCACAGCTTAGCTACTGCTTACCCATTATAGCCTCTTCGGAGACTATACAAACATAAACATCAAAAGTTTAACAGGTGCCCTCTACTATAGTAAATTTTCCTAAAAAGATATTTACTTGAGGCATACACCAGCAAGCGGTCGAAGCTATAAAGTCCCAGGTTTTACCTGGCATTTTCCAAGCGATTTAAGTATTTTATCAATAAAGTATTTAAACAGCTTGGACAATACCGGCACATGGGATACTAGAGGCACCAGCCACTATACTTTCTATGGGCCACGGTTTGCCTCTTTTTTTTTGCCTACGCATTTGCCATAAAATTAAAATATCCACAAATAAAGATACCAATATACTAATGTTACAAATA
The DNA here is from genome assembly GCA_028687045.1 of Patescibacteria group bacterium. Classification (GTDB taxonomy): domain Bacteria; phylum Patescibacteriota; class Patescibacteriia; order Magasanikbacterales; family UBA922; genus UBA1557. Next base: position 7,387 of record JAQUAW010000028.1, on the reverse strand, counting down.
ATACCAATATTACTAATCTTTTTTTATAAAGTAATTGTTTAATTGAGTATTTATATTATTAATATCATTCGTACAATTCGTATATTTGTATAATAAGCACACTTGCAATTTTAGAGCATTTATTATATACTTTTCTAGTAACAAACAATAAAAATATATGACAAGTCCAAAAACAACAATAAACCCACAGATTATCAAAGAAATGGAATCTCTTCTTATTGAACAAAAAACTAGATTAGAGGAAGACTTAGAAAAATTTGCCAAAAAAGATCCACACGTAGCAAGCGAATATGAAACTTCTTATTCAGAATATGGTGATGATGTCGATGAAAATACACAAGAAGTTACTGAATATCTAGCCAATAAACCAGTAGAAATGCAATTAGAAAAGGAATTAAAAGATGTTGTTAAAGCTCTAGCCAGTATCAAAGCTGGCAATTATGGTATCTGTAAATACTGTAAACAACCTATTGAAGAAAAAAGATTACGTGCCCGCCCTACTTCAGGAGCATGTGTTAGTTGTAAAAAAACTATTACCCAAGAACTTTAATCATCTTCTCAACGTTTAAATATGAAACAAAACCACTTAAGATTATATTTTCTTTTAAGTGGTTTTTTGTTTATTCTAGATCAATTTTTAAAATATCTAGCCTTCCACAATCAAAGTTTTAGATTTTATATTATAAAACCTTGGCTAGGCTGGGAATACTTCGCTAATCCTGGTATAGCTTTTGGATTACCTGTTCCTCAACTCTTTATTTTAATACTAACACCTCTAATTTTATCGGCCTTAACTATCTGGTGGTTAAAAAATAAAAATAAAACAAATCATTTCTACCTTGGGGTATGTTTAATCTTTGCTGGGGCACTTTCTAATTTGATTGATAGAATAGTATTTTCAATAACAATTGATTATTTTCGTGTTTTAACTTCTGTCATGAATCTTGCTGATATTACCATTGTCATGGGAGCAATTCTTCTATTATACAAATCTAAAAAAAGTAAATAAATTATTAAACTATTAGTTGGAGGGACTAAATAGTTTACAAAAAAGTGAAAACCTCCAATATTGGAGGTTTTTTCGTAATTTCGTACCTTTTGTATTTCGTATCCCTAATAATCTAATAAACCCATCTATGTTTATCAAGATAAATTCAGTAGCTATTTTAGGTTTAGATTGTACACCTATTGAAGTAGAAGTAGATATCTCTGGCAGTTGGCCAGGTTTTCAAATCGTTGGCTTACCTGACACAGCTATTCAAGAAGCCAAAGAAAGAATACGCACAGCTTGGAAAAATACCAACCTATCTTTCCCTAACAATAGTCGCATCATCATCAATCTAGCACCAGCTGATGTCCGCAAAGAAGGTACTGCTTATGATTTACCAATTGCAATTGGTATGTATATTTCTTCTGAAAAATTAACAACAATAAATCTACAAGACAGTATTTTTGTGGGTGAATTAGCTCTTGATGGTACTTTGCGTCATACCAATGGCATTTTACCATTAGCTATCTTTGCCAGAGACAAAGGCTACCAAAACATTTTTGTTCCCGAAGCCAACGCCAAAGAAGCTGCTATTATTCATGGTATAAATATTTATCCAGTCAAAACTTTTGCCGAAGTAATCAATCATATCACAGAAAATTTTGAAATAAAAAAACTAGAAAATATTTCTCTAGAAGAATGGTTTGACAATCCTGTCAACGAACTTGATATGGCTTATGTCAAAGGCCAAGAATTTGCCAAACGAGGTCTAGAAATTGCCGCTAGTGGTGGTCACAATATCTTGCTTTCAGGACCACCTGGATCGGGAAAGACCTTACTAGCACGAACTTTGCCATCGATACTCCCACAAATGACAACTAAGGAGGCAATTGAAGTCACCAAAATTTATTCGGTAGCTGGTATGTTGCCACCAGATAAACCAATCATTAGCCAAAGACCATTCCGCACACCACACCACTCGGCTTCAGCCGTGTCTCTAGTTGGTGGTGGCAAATTTCCTCGACCTGGTGAAATTTCTCTCGCCCATCGCGGTATACTTTTTCTTGATGAATTTCCTGAATTTCCTCGAATTGTGTTGGAAAATCTAAGACAACCCTTAGAAGATGGCATGGTCACAATTTCCCGCGCTCAAGGCACTGTGAGCTTCCCAGCGAGCTTCACACTCGTCGCTAGTCAAAACCCTTGCCCTTGTGGTTATGCCAGTGATCCAGACAAAAATTGTAGTTGCAGTCCCCTACAAATAGAAAAATACAGAAAAAAAATTAGTGGACCACTACTTGATAGAATTGATTTGCATGTCGAGGTACCACGCGTACCTTTTGAAAAACTATCTGGTGATACAATGTCTGAAACTTCCGAAAAAATTCGCGAACGTGTAGAAAAAGCTCGCACCATCCAAAACAAAAGATTTGAAGGAAGCTCTTATAGTTCCAATAGCGAAATGAAAAACAAAGATATCAAAAACTTTTGTAAATTAAATGACAACTCAGTAGAATTACTTAGACAAGCCGTCACTCACATGAATTTATCAGCCCGTAGTTATCATCGTATTTTGAAACTTGCAAGAACTATTGCTGATTTAGCAGGTGTAGAAGATATTGCCACCGAGCATGTGGCCGAGGCTTTGCAGTATCGGGCGAAGGTGGAGTAAAAGTTTAACTTATTTTTTCCAACAAAGATAAATAAGTTTGCCCCAAATATTCTTCTGATAATACCTCTACCAAATCAATATCAGACTGATAAACTTCCATCAACTTTTCAAAACTTCCATAAACTAAGGAAGTTTTGTTTATATATTTTTCCAAATTTTTCAAGGGGAATCCAAGTCTTACAGTTGAAATATTATTATCAAAAGTAACATCACCATCACCCACACAATCTACTACAAAAATATTATTTACTGATTCCAACAAGTCAAAATACTTTTCTTCAAAAGCACGATAACCATGTCCCCAATAAATTGGATAGTCATAAGATAATTCTTCATTACCACCTATAATAAACAAATTATTTAGTAACACTTCTTGATTATTCAATATCAAAGCCAAAAGCATCGCTGTACCTGAAGCATTATCAGTTGCCCCAGGTCCAACAGAATCATAGTGACAAACTAAAATATTTTTTGGATTATTCAAATTACCAACTAAAATATTTTTTGATTCGTGCTTAATTTTTTCTACTTCAACAATGCCTTTAATATCTTTGCCACTAATGACTTTTGTAACATCCGATTTTTTGATAGCAATTGATGGTGCAAAATAATGGTTACCTCGAGAAATAGAATCACACAGCGGATTGAAATTAATATTTTCCTGATCTATTAATGGTTGAGTACTAATTAGAGAACTAACCAATGAATAATTATTATTTATTTCTCCACTAACAAAACAAGTAGCTTTGCAATCAATTTCTTCATTATCTATAATTAATTTTTCTTTCAAAAAATTAGGAATAAAGGTTTCAAATTTTTGAATTCCAAAATTTATTTTATTTTCTTTAAGTAAATTTTCTATCCAATTTGCTACTGACGTTTCTACAACACCTTGTCTTTCTCCAAAAGAAACAAGTGTTTCAATAAATGATTTAATTTGTTGTGAAATATTTTCCATAATTTTAAATTAAAATTAATAAATTATAAGTGAAGGGGTGGGGGTATAAGGGAACCCCCGGGCCCGTGTTGTTAGAGCTGCTCCAGGACCTTGTCCAGGATACCATGCTCTCGCCAGTTACTGTCCGCCGGGTAGTAGCCCATCCCCTCACACCAGGGCAGACGCACGATGAGCGGCTTCACCCCGAAGATCTTCTTGATCTCATGGAAAGCCGGCTCAAAGACCCTGGTCGTGAAGATGTCGAGCTTGTTGCCACTCTCGCCGCCATGGTAGTCCTCGAAGAGAACACCATGGGCGATGAAAGTAGACATCTCGTAGCGGTAGTACTGCTGTGGACGGCCGATCTTGACCAAAGTATCAGACACGTCATGAATGACAGCGCCAGGCACCATCATCTGCAGGTGTGAACGGTGGAAATCCACCAGGCTCGTCCCGTCATCCATCCGAATGCCTTCGAGACGAACACCTTCGAGCTTCTGCAGTTCACCACGAATGAGACACGGCTTGTTGGTCTTGAAACCGCCATTGCGCCCTCGTCCCGAGCAGAAGAGTGGACGGACGTAGCTCTTCTTGAGAGACGACGCACCAGAGAACTTGTCAGCCTGGTAAGGACACCAGACCGGCATGAGACCCGCGATGCGACACATCTCTTGGAAGAGGGCATCCTCATAGCGGAAGGTCGCCAGCTGTCGAGCGATACAGCCAATACCTCCAGCATGAGGAAAACCAGACACTGACCACCCCTGTTCCTGCCACCATTCCTCGATGATGGGGATCAGACGGGCACGACTGCGGAGCATCTCAAATGCTTCCCGCAATGAAACATAGTATTCATCAGACACTTGCGTATCTCCTAAGTTGGGGTTGTAGGATCCTTTCTACGGCGTAATGTAAAAAGGATTCTACAACAATGAATAAAAAACAGTCCCTGTTGTCAGAGACTGCTTCGAAGATCCATTTTGTTTGATACTACGCCATAGCTATCAACAAAATGAGACCTTCGGAGAAATGTCCGACACGTTTTTGTTCTAATGGCGTAGATTGAATTGTCAATAAAAAAATCACCTTTTATGGTGAGTGTTTGTGTATTTAAAATAAAAATTTATTTACATAAAAAAACTCACCATCTTGCAAGGAGGAAATTTGTGAGTCCAGTTATGATATGTAAATGATATTTGTTTCATATATGTTTATATTATAGATAACTTGTGTTTGTGTCAAAAAAACCTGTGGACAAGTTATTTGAAGTACATTATTAAACTTTATAAATTCCTCTAATAATTTCAGAAGCCAAAACATGCCCACGCATATCTTTCAAGAGTTCATTCATTTTAAAATCTGGCTTCAAATCCAATTTTGTATCCAAAGCATATACAATAATTTCATATTCATGATCTTTGTCTGGTGGTTGTGGACCAGCATAAAAACTATTTACTTTATCCATATTTCCTCTATCAAGAAATCTAGAAACCAAACTATTGTGTCCTTGCAACAAACTATTATCTTCACGACTAGCATTCTCTACTAGTTTATTTTTATTTGGATCAATATTGGCCACCAGCCAATGAATCCAACTGAAACCACAGACAGGAATAGCATCATAATCTTGCATAATAAGGGCCAAACTTTTGGTACCCTCTGGTAAGTCTTGCCAAGAAATAGGGAGAGAACGAACAGGAGTATTGTCTATTTTGTCATTTTCGCTAGCGTACTTACCAAAACGCTCCGCGATATGTCCTTGTCCATCTATACCTGAAGAAAATACTTTCATAAAAACAAAATTATTTTTTATACTTTAACTTTATAACAATTTTGGATTTTTGTCTAACAAAAAACTTTCCAGTTTTGGAAAGTTTTTCATAAAATTTGTCGGAGTGAAAGGACTTGAACCTTCGACCCTCTGGTCCCAAACCAGATGCTCTAGCCAACTGAGCTACACTCCGCTACTTCACCAAGGCTACGTAGCACAAGCTACATGACTTTAGCAATATTTGTAATAGTCCATAGCTTTAGCGAAGGACTAGTGCCGAGGGGGAGAATTGAACTCCCGACACGAGGATTTTCAGTCCACTGCTCTACCACTGAGCTACCTCGGCTTAAAAAAACAGTTAACATTTGACTTTTAACAATTAACTTTCTTCAAAAGATTACGCCAATGTTAAATATCAAAAGTCAATTGTTAACTGTCGATAGTGGACCAGACAGGACTCGAACCCGCCACATCCGCCGTGCAAGGGCGGCGCTCTACCAGATGAGCTACTGGCCCATATATATCTTTGGATAATTCATAAAAGCTATGAATTACATAAGAGATATAAGACTTTTTTAGACGAGAAAATTATATCAATAATGTAATAAAAAGTCAATACTTATACCCATTCCTTCCACAAGACTATTTTAAGCTGTTTATTCCTGAAGTAAAACGAAGTTGCATTTCTTGTTTTTGGTGTTTACGCAAATCTAAGAATGTCTTTTCTGTCCAAGACTTACCCTTTATGACATCGGCTATCCATTCTCCTCCCAACAAGTGTGTCATCATCACATAATTGGCTCCAGCTTCATATAAATCATCTAAATAAGTATTATGGTACAGATTACCAATAATAATAACTTTTTTATTTATTTTTCTAATGTGTTTGAACAAAATGATTTGATCATCAGGATTAGGTATTGTACAAACTATCATTTCTGCTTTTTCCAAAGGCAAACTTTCCAAAAATTCTATATCACTAACATCCCCAAAAAATGCTGGGATATGTCTATTTTTCAAAACTTTTACTGCTTCAGGATTATAATCCACTACCGCATATTTCATATTTTTTTCAGCAAAACCTTCACACACTTTCCAACCGATACGATGATAACCAAAAACCCAATTAGTAAAAATTTCTTCATTTTTTTCTATTTGTTTGTGCTTATCATGTCCGAACAAATTGAAGACTGGACGCAAAAATTCAAAAATCTTCTCACTATAGGTAATAAGATAAGAAGATACAATAATAGTTGTCAAAGCGACAATAGTAAAAATTTCTAATTCTTTGCCAACCACATGTCCCAAATTTCTTCCAACAATCAAAAGCACAAAACCAAATTCACTGACCTGAGCCGCTGTCACACCAGCCAAAAAACTATTTCTTCTTGTGAATTTTTGTGAACGAAAAGCCCAATACAAAACAAAAGGATTACCAATCAAAATAAATAAAGATAAAATCAAACCATTTATCCAAATTCCATCCAAATTAGTAAGTGACATTTCACTACCTAAAATAATAAAAAATATCACAATAAAAAAATCACGCAAAGGTTTGATACGACTAGAAATTTCTGATTGAAAAGGCGAAGAACCAAGAGTAAGACCAGCTACTATAGCACCAATTTCCAAAGAAAAACCCAACCAATATAACAAACTAGAAATACCAAAACACCAAGTCAAAGTAAAAATAAAAAGAAATTCACCAGACTTCGCCACACTTTGTAAAATTTTTGGAATAATATATCTCGCTGTCAGTCCAACAAATCCCAACAAAATAAATATCTTACCAACTAATTCTCCTACTTCTACCCAAATATTATTTCCTTGACCTAATGATGTCACCATCATCATAATAAAAATAGCCACAATATCTTGTACTACCATAAGGCCAATAGTATATCTACCATAAACACTTTCAGTGTCTTTTTTGTCTGCCAATAATTTTACAATAATAATAGTACTAGAGAAAGTCAAAGCCAAAGCCAAATAAATAGCTGACGATGCTGAAAATTTCAT
>JAQUAW010000027.1 GCA_028687045.1 Patescibacteria group bacterium | reverse complement strand
GCTTATTTTTTATCAAATCAACTATTTCAAATTCATAACTACCACCATGCTCACCAAAGATTATTACGGCTTTTGTTTCCTCATCTTTTTCAAAAAGTTTCAACAAATCTGCATAAGTCGTACCCATCAGTAAGTCCCCTCCGACATGCACAGCTGTACTCTGTCCCAAGCCTGCTTTACGTACTTGCCAAGAAACTTCGTTGGTCATACCACCCGAACGAGAAATAATTCCAATACCACCTGGTGTAAATATTTCATCAGCCTGCGCTTTTGGTCCACCGACTACACCAATACGTCCAAGACCTGGGGCAATATAGCCAAGCGAACTTGGTCCAATGATTTGAATATTTTTTTCTTTGGCTGCAGCTAGACAATAAGCGGTATCGCGAATTGGCACACGTTCTACAATAGTATTAATTTGTGAAATACCAGCCTCAATCGCTTCCAATATTGCCGCTTTGGCTGCAAATGGTGGTACATAAATAGCCGTCGTCGTAATATCTGGAAACTGAGAAACAGCTTCAGCCACAGTATTGAACACTGGCTTACCAAGCACTTCTTCTCCGCCTTTGCCAGGACGCACTCCACCAATAACGTTAGTTCCATAATCCAGCATCGCTTTGGCAGCTTTTTCACCTTCGTTACCAGTAATGCCTTGGACGAGAACTTTGGTGTTTTTGTTTATTAGAATTGACATATAAATATTATGATTCCATTCTATTTATAGAATTTAATGGTTGTATTTTCTTTAAAGTTTTATACATTTCCTGCAACGAAAAAAGCGTTTGTGTATGATCAAACTGGGAATCCTTCATCCAATTATCGTTATCATATATATATCCATTTTGTTTTAATGTTTCTTCCATCAAATTTATTAATTTCCAAGGATCGATTTTGTGATTAGATATAAATCTTTTTAAATCGAAATCAGCATTATACCCAGAATCTTTTGCAAAATCTCGTGAATAATCTTCTAATGCTAACATCATATATTTCGTCGGTTGTTCAACATCCAGTCTCTGTCCACCAATTTTTAGCTGTGTCAGATAGGCAATATCAATTGATTTTCTTTTTACTAACTCCTCAATATGTTTGTCAAACATATCCTGAGTTGGATGCAATTCAAGTAATAATTCCAATCTAGGCAATTCAATAATTTCTTCTGGCATGTTTGTATCATACACTTGTGTAATAGTATATACTCTTTGTAAAAATCCTTCATAGAGTTTCTCCAAAACAGCCGGCTCAAAATCATGAATTCTCGGCCACAACACTTTATCAATAAAATTGTCTACATAGCGAATAGCTACAGCAGCAAGAAATACACTATCTTTTTGTAATGATCCTGTCTTACCCTCATAAAAACTATCACCAAGAAAATCATGATCAGATTGTCTTAAAAAATCATGATCGGATTGTCTTGAGAAATCATCAGGTGTGGCAAATTCAAAAAAATCAGAAAATCCTGGAAAATAGTCCTCAATTGCCTGCTTCAGATCCTTTACAAGCTGTTCGTGTGATTCTTCACTTTCTGTAGATTCCGTTAAATCTCGTTCCCTTTGATTTAAGAAAGCCATTCTTTTTTCAAACATAATAATTTTAAATTAATCATACTATTTTTTAAATAATTTTTTTATATTTATCAAAATCATAGGAAGAAAAAAACCAATAAAACCAAATTGTATAACACCTAAAACAAAATAAAAAGATTCTGATAAATTATCCAAACTAAAATTAAAAATATTACTTATAAAATATAAAAGATAATAAATTGGTAATTCTAGAAATTGTACAGCCAGCATACCCTCACAATTACTAGGGTTCATTACACAAGGAGCCCAAGTAGATAGATAATAAAGAACAAATAAACCCATCAACAAAACAGACACAAATGTATATAAATATAAATTCTTTTTTTCAAACATATAATTAATAAATTATTTAATCAAATCCGCCAAAACCTGAGCAGTATCACTCATACTTATTTCTTTACCAAAAATTTTTATTTGCAAATTATTTCTCTTAGCACATTCTTCTATCATACGAATTCCCTCTTTATCATTTGGTCCAGCTCGACGCACAACAATTGGGAAATTTGGTTTGATTTCGTCAATTGCTTCTACAATCCCCGCAAAAGTAGCAGCCACATCCGTAAAATTAGCAACACCACCGACAATCCAAAGTCCTTTGAGCCCTGGCTTTGATAAAACTATTTTACTAAGTTCAAAAACTTTTTCCTGCGGAGGATTACCAGAATATTCTGTATAATTGGCAGGTTTTAAACCAACTTGATAAAGGGCATCCATATTGGCAATACTTGCACCGCCTCCAGAAAATAATACAGCAATATCACCATCTAATTCAATATATTTTCCAGCTGTACCTTGATAATATTTTTCACCTTTATCAATTTCTTGTACAGCAATTTCTCGCTCAGTAGCGGGACGACCGAGCATAGTACGAGATTCAAACAAATCCCAATCAGTAACAGTTGCCGGTTCTAGACCTTTTTCTTTGGCGCGTTCTTGTGCTTCTTTATTATGACGGAAAAAAGCATCATCATCAAGTGCTACTTTGGCATCAAGAGCTATTATTTCGCCAGAAGTTGTTTTGACAAGAGGGTTTATTTCAACAACTCTTGTATCCTCAGCGAGAAAACATTGCCAAAGTCTTTGAGCAACTTCTAGATACTCCTCCCCTATTAGGGGAGGTTGGGAGGGGTTAGATAACTCTGACAAACTTGCTTTTGTGTAACCCCCTCTAACTCCCCCTACAAGGGGGAGAACACTATCTCGTATATCCAAGGGAACACGTAAAATCTTTTCATCAGAGACATCCTCAATATCCATGCCACCTTCAGTACTAAAAATCAAAACAGGTTGTTTTTTGTTGGTATCATAAGTAATAGACAAATAGTTTTCACTCTCAATATTTATTTTTTCAGTAAGCAAAACAGACGCAACATATTGTCCACGAATAGACATAGCAAAAATTTCTGTGACGGCTTTTTCAACTTCTTCTAAATTATTACAAAATTTTATACCATTATTTTTTCCACGTTTACCAGACAATACTTGAGCTTTGACTACAACATCTTCTAGACCTAATTTTCTATAAGCATCAGCAATATTATCGCCACGTCTGACAACTTCTCCCACAGGAATTATAATACCGTGTTTTTCAAATATTTTTCTTCCCTCAAACTCATATAAGTTCATAAATATTTTTTTAGATTAAATAATAAGTTGAGATGAATTGATATAAAATAGAGATAAAAGCTGATTCTGCTTTTAAAAAGTAATTCTAAACTCCAATCCATATTCTTCAAAACCATTTTTCTTATACCAATCATGGATATTCTCACGACTTTTACGACTAGTTGCAATAAGTTTGTAACAACCAGCTTCTTTAGCACCAGCAATTGTTTTTTTTAACAAATCTGTTCCCAATCCTTGGCTACGATAATCTTCATCAACAAACAAATCTTCCAAAAGTCCATAAGGTTCATCATGCAAATCATTTTTTATAATATACAAATAAGACCTAGCAACTTCTTTCCCATCTTTTTCTACAAAATATTTTAAGGCTTTAACATTGTTAATTTCTTTACAAGAGATATTCATAGCAAATTAAATTTAACATTCAACTTGATTAAGACAAGTGCTTTTATGCTTTTATGTTTTAATGATTTAATAAATAGAGATATAATTGAGATATAGAGATAACAGTAACATTATAAATCCATAATTTCTTTTAATGAAACAGACAATTTGTCTGAACAAAGTCCTCCACCAACTTTTTCATAATCAATTTCCAAAATATTATGATCAACTAAATTTTCTTTATCATATTCTATTAATTTCCAACCCCGTTCTTTGTAATTTGCCAATTCTTCATTGTTCAAAGTATGATTATCATAAACAACTATATCAAATTTTCTTCCAACATACTTTTCCAAAGTAAAAACTGCTTCACTAAATTTTGTAGGTCCAGTTTCCCCACCACTATGAATAGCATTACCAAAAATATATACTAATTTTGCAGATGTTTTTTGTAAAACTTCTTTGAAACCTTCTGGTAAAATTGTAGCGATGATACTAGTATAAAGATCACCTGGCCCCAAAAATATATAATCAGCTTTTTCCAAAGCTACTTTTGCAGCTGAATAGATAATTGGAGATTCTTTTTCATTTTCTTTTTCCAACCAAACTTTTTTTATTTTAATATTTCTATCATAACTAGGCTCACAAATATTTCCCTCGCCAAAAATAATTTCACCATTTTCAAGCTCAGCTACCAAATTATTTTTTTCTAAAGTAGTTGGATATACTTCACCCACAGCCTTCACAGCTTGTTTCAAAGCTTCGACACCATCCATAAAACTAGAATATTTTTCAGATAAAGACAAAAATATATTACCCAAACTATGTTTATCCAACTTACCAACATTTTCAAATCTTGTTTTGTTGAAAATATCTTTAAGCAAATTATAATCATATGGTGACATCGCCAACACAGCCCGCAACATATCACCAGGAGGATAAACACCCAACTCTTTACGAAGTCTGCCACTAGAGCTACCAGAGTCGCTCATACAGACAATAGATGAAAGAGAAATATCTGGAATAAATCTTTTCAAAGCTGTAATACTAATAGCACTACCATTCCCCCCAGCAATTGTTACAACGTTCTTCATAGAACACTGATTTAAACTGATTATTTTAGATTACACTGATTGTAATCCAATAATTTTAAATAACTTTTACAACTCCAAAATTTATTTTAATAATATCTTCTGTGTAATCTTTTCAAAATCTGTGTAATCAGTGTCTATTCAACAGTCACCGATTTTGCTAAGTTACGTGGTCTATCCACATCACGACCCAAAGTCACAGCAGTATGATAAGCAAACAATTGCAAAGCCACACTATTCAAAAGTGGTTCCAAAAGTTCCATAGTTTCTGGCACATAGATAATATCTTCAGACAAATCTTTGGTACCAACATCTCCTTCGGTGGCTATCAAAATAACCGGCGCTTTACGAGCTTTTATTTCTTCAACATTACTTCTCATTTTATCATAAAGTTGATTTTTGGTCATGATAGCAAAAATCGGAAAATCAGTACTAAGCAAAGCAATATGTCCATGCTTTAGTTCTCCACCAGGGAAAGCATCAGCATGTACATAAGAAATTTCTTTGAGCTTAAGCGCGCCTTCCAACGCTACTGGATAATTGACACCACGCCCGATAAACATCATGTTCTTAGTATTTTTGTATTTTTCCGCAATGACTTTTATTTTATCACTTTGCTCCAAAATCTTAGTCATTTTTTCTGGTATTTCAAGCAAGGCTTTCAAAATTCTTTCTCCAGTTGCCAAGCTTGTCCTTTTCAATCTGCCAAATTGTAAAGCATACAATAGCAAGACTGCTACCGTATTAGTATAAGCTTTGGTAGAAGCTACAGCTAATTCTGGTCCAGCATGAATATAAGTTCCTCCGTCAGTTTCTCTGGCAATTGTAGAACCAACAACATTTACTACACCACGCACAAAAGCACCTTTACGTTTGGCTTCACGCAAGGCTGCCAAAGTATCGGCAGTTTCACCAGATTGAGACAACACAAAAACCAAAGTTTTGTCATCAACAATCGGATCACTATAACGAAATTCGCTAGAAACTTCTACCGTGGTAGGAATTCCTGCCAAACGTTCAAAAGCATATTTGCCAACCATACCAGCATACGAAGCTGTGCCACAAGCAATCAAAATTATTTTGTTGACACTGTGCATTTCTTCTTCTGTCATGTTAATTCCTCCCAAAAAAGAAATACCATTTTTCAAATCATAACGTCCACGGATAGCATCCACAAATACTCTTGGTTGATCAAAAATTTCTTTAAGCATGAAATGAGGAAAACCTTGTTTCTGAGCTTCGGCTTCATCCCATTCTATTTCTTCAATATTTTTTTGGACAATTTCATCTTTGATATTGAAAGTATTCATCTTACCTCCACTAATTTCCAAGACTTCATTGTCATCCAAGAAAATTACTTTTTTGGTATAAGACAAAATTGGTGAAGCATCACTGGCAATAAAATATTCGTCATGTCCATTGTCAGTATTTACTCCCACAACAAGTGGACTACCAAGACGAGCAGCTACAATAGTATCCGGATGATCACTATGCATGGCTACCAATGCGTAAGTACCACGCACCATAGTCAAAGATTTTTCTACAGCCAAACGCAAGTCTCCTGTATAATTATTTTCTATTAAGTGCGCCAAAATTTCGGTATCAGTTTCTGTTTTGAAAGTATGTTTATTTCCCAACATTTCTTTTATTTCTCGATAGTTTTCTATAATACCATTATGAACAATGACCAATTTTTCATCACAACCAAAATGAGGATGAGCATTTTCCTCTGTCACTCCGCCATGTGTAGCCCAACGAGTATGAGCAATTCCCACATGCCCTGTGAATTTTTCATTTTTTATTTTGTCAGCCAAATTGTCTATACGGCCAACTGATCGGATTCTTTTGATATTAGAATCTTCAATGATAGCCACACCAGCACTATCATAACCACGATATTCAAGACGTCGCAAACCTTTTATTAAAATTGGTAATGCTTCTTTTTTTCCGATGTATCCAATTATTCCGCACATATAGGTAATATTATTTCGAACGAAGTGAGAAATCTGTAGACCCTGAAAGTCTATGCTATAAAAACGTTCGCTGTTTATTAATTAATTATTTTATATTAAAAAACCAATCTCAAAAACTTGTTTATTCTCTTCCCAATTTTTTTTACTAGCAAGTTTTTTTTCAAAAATCACAAAAATATCATCTTTGCTAATCAATTTTTTTTCTGACAAAAATTTGGCGACTACCCCCAAGAAAAAAATATTCAGGCTACTACGTGATATTTTGTTTTGTAAAATTATTTCTTGATAATTTTTGAAATCAATAATTTCGGTATCAGCCGAAACATGTTCTGAAGTTCTTTCTCTTGCCTGCTCTGACATAAGTAACAAAAAATCTGCTTTGGCAAATTTTGGATAAAATATTTGTTTATCAGAAACTTGGATGAAACTCAAAGAAACTCCACCGCGTTGTTCCAAACCATAATTTGGGATAGAGATTACTTCAAAATTTTTGGCAAAAAAACATTCAGACACTATTTTGGCAATTGTCTGCACACCTTGTCCTCCGTCTCCAGCAAGTAAAATTTTAAACTTCATATTTTTAGAAATTAATATTCACCCATTACAAAAACATTTTTCAAACCTTCCAAAAAGTTATTCGTTCCTATACCAAAAGTTTTCCATGAGGTCGGACAATAAGACAAAACTTCGACAATAGCAAAGTTTCCTTCTTTTTGAGACTCAATAGCTTTTTGTAAATATTCTTGCAATTGTTTTGGATTGTTGACAGCTGTACGAGCGACAAAAGCTTTTTTATTTACAGCTCGCACAAGTGCCAAACCATCAATAGGCTCTTCACTATTCCCTACTGGGGAAGTCAAAGTTATTTGATTTTTCATAGTTGTTGGCGCAGTTTGCCCGCCAGTCATAGCATAGACAGAATTATTGACCACAATCACCGTGACAGGATCATTACGTTTGGCAGACCACAACAAACTTTGCAAACCAATAGAATAAGCTCCACCATCTCCTGTATAAGCAAAAGTCAGAGCTTCTGGTTTGGCACGTTTGAAACCAACCATTGTCGGAGTTACACGTCCATGATGTGTTTGAAAAGTATTTACTTGCAAAAAATCCCAAGCCAAAAGTGAACAGCCGATGTCCAAGCCTAAAACACTTTTTTGGTCTTCATTATTATTTTTCAAAATTTTGTATAAATTCTGTAAGATAATTGGATGACCACAACCCATACAAAATTTAGCATCTTTGGACATATTATTTATTACTTAAAACTAAATCAACAATTTCTTCTGCTTCGACACCAACGGCTGGTTTGAAAATTCCAGAAATTTTAACTTCATATTCCAAATTTTGTTTTACCAAATCACGCAACTGGCCAAGACTAGATTCACAAACAAAAATATTTTTTATTTTTTGGGCAAGTTTGTTCAATTCATCTTTTGGAAAAGGACTAAGAGATACGGGACGAAACAAGGCAACTTTTTTATTTTGTTTATTTAATTCATCAACGGCTTCCTTGGCTACAGCTCCCACAATACCATGAGCAATAACTAAATTTCCCACATCATCTATAGCAACATCACTTGAATATATTTCAAACTCTACAATTTCTTTACTCATTTCCTCAAAATCTTGTTTATTTTTTTCAAGTTCAGACATCAATTCTTTTTCCAAAGTATAAATATTTCTAATATTTTTTTGACTAGTTTCATCTACAAGCGCTAACAATTTTTGATTTTCAATTTTTGTCTCTGGCAAAGAAAAACTTTGTCTAGTTTTCAGCAAATAACCATCAGTCAAAAGAATACTAGGAAAACGATATTTATAAGCATAATTGAAAACTTTGCGAGTCAGACTATACAATTCTTCAAGATTAGACGGAGATAAAACAATACGCATTCCCTCGCCATTGCCACCATGAATACTCAAGTTGACCTCTTGTTGCGAATAGATGACAGTACCAGAACTGGGTCCTCCACGTTGTCCTATTAGAGCCACAAAAGGCAATCTCATACCTTCGGCCATACTAAGGGCATCTTGCATAAGGACTGTGCCTGGACCAGCTGTCGCTGTAAAAGCTTTAGCTCCAGCCATAACAGCACCACAAACAGCAAAACCAGCCGCAACTTCATCTTCGGTTTGTAAACAATGCAAATTTTTATTTTGTAAAGATTTGTTTATCCAGCCAGACAATATTTCAGTAGTCGGTGTAATCGGGTAACCAAACATTTGAGTAGCTTCCGCATCTTCACAGGCTTCTAATACCACATCATAACCATTCAAAAATCTTTTATCAGACATAATATTTTTAAGATAATTTTTTCTTAGCTTGTTCCAATTGTTCCAAAGTGTTAATACCAAAAGTTTCTTCAGCGGGAATTATTACACTCTCTACTTTTTTGTTTTGCAAAATAGCCAAATGAACCAAGTCAGTCAAATAATATTCATTTTGAACATTGTTGGTTTTTATTTTTTGTAAATTTTCCCAAAGCCACTTACTTTCAAAACAATAATAACCAGCGTTCCCCTCTTTTATTTGCAATTGTTCTTCTGTACAATCTTTTTTCTCGGTAATATTTATAACCTTTCCATTTTCATCACGCACTACCCGACCAAAATCAAAAAATCTGGCGTTATCTCCTTCTAAATTTGGCCAGCTAACCGAAGCCATAGTAACTTTTGTCTTTTCTTTGATATTATTTTGTATAATATCTTCCATAGTTTTTTGACTTATAAAAGGAGAATCACCAGGAAGTACAATAATTTGTTCAAACTTATCTTTCATCACACTCTCAGCCATCATAACAGCATGCCCAGTACCCAGCTGTTCTTCTTGCAAAGCATAAATGACTTTGTCAGAAAAATAATTTTCTACCACTTCATGTTTGAATCCAACCACAAGACAAATTTGCTTGTCTTCAAAACCCATCTGACGTAAAGTATTTACCACATATTCTACAATAGGTTTACCATTCAAATCCAACATTACTTTTGGTTTATCAGTACAATTAAGACGAGTACCTTTACCACCCGCCAAAATAACTACACCGATTTTATTTAAGTTCGTTTGTGACATATTCTTTTATTTCTGTTAAAGTTTTGAAATATTTTAAACCACTTTTTTTATATTTTTCTTCTGTAAGAGTAACAGCTTGTTTCAAAATTACTTCAATACTTTGAAAATCATTTTTTATTTTTTGACTTTCTTCAATTTTATCGTTTATAAAAAATACATTAGTATCTTTATTTTCAGCTAAAATTTCTTTCACTACCAGTTCTTTGTCTTTACCACGAAAAAAAACTTGCTTAAAATATTTAGAAATACTACACTCTTCAACTTTTAATTTCTGAAAGTTTTCATCACCCAAACTAAGTAAATACAAATCTTGTTTAGACTCTTTCAAACTTTCCAAAAAATAAATAGCATCTTCAAACAAAAAAAATTTTATCTTTTCTTTAACCTTATTTAAATTATCCAAAACTTGTTTGTAATCAAATCCTTCTCTCTCCAAAATACTAGCATGCCTTTCAAAAGAATAAGAAAAAGTTCCATCTGACAAAATTCTCGCTTCAGCATAAGTCTGCCAAAACAATTTTTCACCAATTTCCAAACTCAGCAAACTACTAGCCAACTCTTGTTTGAATTTCTGAGTATCAAAGAGTGTGTCGTCAAAGTCGATTATGAACATAAAGTTTTTTCTACAATATTCTTTTTAAAAAAATATTTTGCTATTTTTATATAAGAGATAAATGGAGATAAAATAGAAACAATAACAAAAAAATTTTATCTCTATTTTATCTCTTTATCTCAATTTATTAACGATAACAACTAATAAAACTTTTCCTATACCGCGGACTTCTTAAGCTGTTACAACGTCCCCCAAACCTGGTCAAATATCATTTTCTGTGTTTCACAAATTCCAACATTTTCAATAATCACGCCAACTAAATTATCTTTACTATCAAAAGAAATGTAAGCAGTCTTGCCGGGATAAATAAAAATGTAAGTGGGTGTTTTACTATTTTGTTTGAGCCACTTGCGTTCGTCGAGTCCTCGCAACTCGCCACCAGTACCAGTAGCAATAACTTTGACTTCAATATTCTTGGCAATACGCGCATCACTAAAGGATGGAAAATTGTCGTACAAATGCTCTGTCACCTTCTCAGCTGAATACACCCGATACAACTTTTCTTCTGAATTTTCACAAACTGTCAAAACATCCTCCAAAATTGTTTTTATATCATCATCTTTGAAATACTTAGCCACTGGCCTATTGCCACCAGAATTATAAAGAGCCTGTAACTCAGGAATCACCATATCAACACTTTTATTGATGATCTTCAATTCTTGTTCTTTTCTATCCACCAATTTACGCAAATTTTCAGGATCATCAGCTACAAAAAGCTGTTTAGTATCTTCTTTGAAGAACCTGACAACCTCTTTTTCCTGCAATTCTTTGAGGACTTCGTAGACTTGCCCACGGTTCATATCGAGACTATCCGACAATTTACGCACTGAACTTGGGCCTAAACCAAGCAAAACCAAGTATACCTTGGCTGATTTGTCAGAAAATCCTAATTTTTTGAAAAGATTAATATCCATATTTTTGCTTATTATAGTATATTTTATTATTAAAAAACTGTCAATTTTTTTGTAACAACTACTGGGGATAAAAAACATTTTAGACTAAAATAAGCTATTTTTTTGAGTAAAAACCTTCAAATTAACAATGCCTTAAATTTTAAATTAAAAACAGTCTTTTTTTCAAAGACTGTTTACTTATTCTGCCTATTCTGCTTAACTTGCTTATTTTGCTTTCTTCCCACACCCCAACACCTCTACATTTTTTTTCATATACATTTTCATCAAATCCTCTCTAACTTTGGCTAAATAAGTTCTTGGATCAAAAATTTCAGGACTTTGGCTCAAAACTTCTCGCAAACTAGCAGTCATTGTAATACGACTATCCGAATCAATATTTACTTTGCAAACAGCTGTTTTGGCAGCAGCTCGAACTTGCTTTGGATCAATACCAATCGCACTTTCCATTTTGCCACCATATTTGTTTATTTTTTCCAAAGCTTCTTGCGGTATCGAAGAAGCACCATGCAAAACAATTGGAAAATTTTTGAGTCTTTTTTCAATTGCTTTCAAAATGTCCAATCTAATTTTTGCCTCTTGTCCTGGCTTGAATTTGTAAGCACCATGAGAAGTACCGACAGCGATAGCCAGAGAATCAACACCAGTTTTTTTCACAAAATCTTCTACTTCTTCTGGTCTAGTATAAATATGTTCCGTAGCTGAAACATCATCCTCTACTCCAGCGAGTACTCCAAGTTCACCTTCTACAGTTACTTTGTATTTGTGTGCAAAATTTACTACTTTTTTTGTTAATTTGACATTTTCATTGTAAGACAAATGTGAAGCATCTATCATCACCGAAGAAAAACCATTTTTTATAGCTGAAACACAAAGTTCATAACTATCACCATGATCTAGATGCAAAGCTACTGAAATTGGTTTTAGTTTCAATTTTTTAGCTTCCTCTTTCATTTGCAAAATCGCTCCAGATACCATTTGAGCAATAAGTTTTTCACCAATGTATTCATAAGCTTTTTTGGAAATTTGCATTACTACCGAATTTTGAGTACGCAGACAGGCTGACAATACAGCTTGAATTTGTTCCATATTACTGACATTGTATCCAGGCAAAGCATAATTTTTTTTGAGTGCTTCAGCGTACATACGCTTGGTATTTTCAAAACCGAATTGTGTGTAAGATGACATAAGATTTTTTTAAATTTTGTAAATTTAAGGATTGACAAATTGAAAGAAATGAAATTTGTTATCGTTTTTGTGAGTAAAATTATATAAATTAGTTTTATCTCCGGAAAGATCCCTCGTCGTGCTTCGCCGACATCGGGATGACAGTATAAAAAAAGTGACACTACCTAAATAGTACCACTTTATCTTCTTTATTTCAAGAATAAAAATTACATATCTACGTCCAAATCATCCAAGGCATTATTCCAAATTTCTTCTAGTTCATAACCTAAATCAAGATCATCGGCATGATCATTGAACCATTGTGCAAAAGCTACTTGTAACTCTTCAGTATCAGATGCCCCTTCAAGAGCGTCTTCAAGCATAGCAAATTTTTCTTCATGAAAACGTGCTACCTCTGATTCTATTTCTTCAAAAAGCTCTCTTATATGACCGAGTAGTGCTTCTTTGACTAATAAGTAGTTTTCATCTGATGACATAGTTTTGTTGTTAAATTATAAATATTTTGCAATAGTGATTTAATCTACAAAAAATATTTTATCCGGATTAAATCAAGAAAGACTATAACAATATTTAGTAATATTTACAAGTTTTGTATGTGGATAGATATCCAGCGTTGACAGACAATGCTTTATTCTCTATAATCAGCGTAAACTAACCACAAAAAATATGTTTATAAACAACATAAATCCTATACTTTTTCACTACAATATCATTACAGTCCGTTGGTATGGACTATTCTTGACTATAGGCATTCTTCTGACTGTATTAATATATCACAAATTATTCAAGAAAAAAAATTATTCTATTGATTTGGTCTATGATTTGAGCATTTGGCTAATTATTGGTGGATTAGTCGGCGCCAGAATCGGTCACATTGTTTTTTACAATCTAGATTATTTTCTAGCCAACCCAAAAGAAATTATCATGATAAATCATGGTGGACTAGCTAGTCATGGTCTAACTATTGGACTTTTGTTAACAGTATTTTTGTATCAAAAAATAAAAAAAATAGATATCAAAAAATATTTAGATCTACTAATAATACCAATACCACTACTAGCTTCTTTTATTAGACTAGGTAATTATT
This sequence comes from Patescibacteria group bacterium, assembly GCA_028687045.1. GTDB lineage: Bacteria > Patescibacteriota > Patescibacteriia > Magasanikbacterales > UBA922 > UBA1557. The sequence goes on along the minus strand of JAQUAW010000027.1, from coordinate 3,858 downwards.
TTAATTCTGAAATTGTTGGCAAAGTTACGACAGTACCTTGGGGGATTTATTTTCCTAAATTTGATAATGGAGAAATAATTTTGCGTCATCCAAGTCAAATGTATGAATCAATTATTGCTTTGTCTATTTTTATAATAATTTATTTTGTTTACAAAAAATACAAAAATATCCCACAATATTTTATTTTCAATTTATTCTTATTACTATATTTTTCTAGTAGATTTCTCGTAGAATTTTTCAAAGAAAAACATAATTTATTTGACTTCCCACTTAGTACAGGGCAGATTTTAAGTCTACCATTTGTGATTTGGGCGGTGTATTGGTTCGTACGACATAAAAACATTAAAACATAAAAACACATGTCCCGACTTGTCGGTGATTAAAACAAAAAAACGACTTCAATTTACGAAGTCGTTTTTTGTTAGATAAACTGTTATTTTAATTCTGGACCATCACTATAAATTTCTGTACTAGGTACAGTTACAACTCTATCAAAGCGAAAATTTAATTGAGCAAAGATCTTTTCATTTGGTATGTGCCTTTTTACTTGTTTGCCTGAATCATTTTGGTCTGATTCCAATCTATATACTTTTGGACTACTAGAATATTTAATCAAAGTATAATTTGGATGCTTACTAGTATCTGTAATCTCACTTTGTGTATTATATTTACTCAATAAACTTTCATCAACACTCTCTATCCAATCCCATTTATAATTTAGACTATTGAACACTACTTCACTTGTTATCCAATATTTATTATTATTTAAAAGTAAATAAACTTTTGGATCACCGACAGTTTTTACTAAAGCGCCATATTTAGGATCATACTTCGGACCTTTTGGCATAACAAACTTTTTATCATTAGAGATAGAATCCAATTTTGCCTTGTTAGTACTCAAAACATCACTCCATGAACTAAAATAACTAAAAAAAGTAGCTGGATCACTAAAACCTCTCTTCGTACAATCTTTTGTTATATAATAAACTGTTTTACTGCCAGAATATTGATAAGCTTTTTCAAAGTCCAAAGGACAAGAAGTATTACTATTTGTATTTTCTACATTATCTATATTTTCTACAGAGTTATTTTCTACTACAGTATTATCTGTATATTTTTGCATGTATACATCCATAATATTATTTGCATAAACATTTGCATTTCCTAAAGCCTTTCTTTCATCTGACCAAGCTACATAATTTTTTATAGCTGTAAAATAACCAGCACTTCTTGCCAAAAACAAATCTTCAGTCCAAGTTCTTTGACCTACAGAACTTATATGTTGTACATAAAGCTTTAGACCTTGTTTCCAAAATATATATACACCAGCATTACCATCAGAAACAATAGAATTCATTGAACTTTCTACTTCAGAATTTGAAGATCTTACACCATTTCCCCAAGTGCTTTGTCCATTCATATTAATATGTTGAACATAGACTCTGTGATTTGTAGCACTCGTCATAGCACCCGTATCCCAAGAAACAAAAGCACCTGCATTCCCATCAGAAATTAATCTAATGGTATAAAAAGGACTGGTGGCTCCAACTACTTTTGTACCATTGTCTGACCAAAATTTTGTACCACTACTATTTAATAATTGTACAAAAATTTGTGGTTTTGATACACCATTTGAATAATCCAACCAAGACAAAATAACCCCACCACTTCCACCATATACAATGTCATTCAAAACTTGTTTACTAGAACCAGAAGTAACTTGCAAACCTGTAGAACCCCACATTTTACTACCAGATTGACTAATATGCTGAGCATAAATGTCAGTATTTATACTTTCACCAGAAGTTGAACCTGCATTTCTATCATCATTCCAAGCAACAAACACACCTCCTTCACCATCAGAAACAATTTTTGGTATTTCTTGTCTTGTAGAAAATGGTGCCACAGGCATACCATCTTCAACTAACAATTCTACACCATCTGATGTAAGATGTTGTAGATATATATTTCTTATATTTGATATATCTTCAAAAGGAACACCTTCCACAGATCTTTTACTTTGTCTCCAAGCAACAAATACACCACCGGTGCTATCTGGTGTTAAAATTAAATTTGATCTTTCAGCTTCATACAAGGATGTATCTGTATGACCATTATTTTCTTGAGATGGACGAATCCCTGCAATCATTCTCCCAGCAAAACCATCCCATTTTTTATTTCCACCTGCATCAATATGCTGCGCATACACTTCAGTGTGATTCACATTATCACTATGCACTTCAAACCAAGAAATATAAGCACCACCATTGCCATCAGAAACCATGTCTGGAATTCCACCAAGACTATTCAAAGTTACACCAACATACGGTGACTCCCATTTTTTATTTCCATTACTATCAAAACGCTGGACACTCAAAACACTACCCGCTTCCCACAAAACAATAGAACCTCCATTATTATCAGAAACTATTTTTAAAACATCCTGACCATTGTCTCTTACATCCACAGCCATACCACCTTCATTCCAAACAGCACTTCCCGTAGACGCAGACACAAAGCTAAATAAAAACAAGCTACTCAAAACAGACACAAAAATTGTCTGCTTAAAATTTTTCCAGCTAAATTTCATAGTGAAATATTTTTAAGAATAATACCTACATTATAACACATTAAATCTAAAAGCAAAAAACGACTTCAATTTGCGAAGTCGTTTTATTTTATAGAAACATTCCTCGTTCCCCTTTCCACATTCCACTAAAACAAATTAGTTCCAGTCATCTCCGCTGGAACATCAAGCCCCATATGAGTCAAAATTGTTGGAGCCACATCAGCCAAGATTCCTACTGGCGACAAATAAGGTAATTCTATACTTTTTAAATCAAGATTAGGTTGACCATCCAATTGATTGGAAGCAATCACAAAAGGTATTGGATAATTGTTGTGTTCTTTATCAATTTCACCTGTTAAAGGATTTTGCAACTCTTCAGCATTGCCATGATCAGCCATAATAAAGGCTGTACCGCCACGCTTTAAAATTTCGGTCACAACCTTCTGTAATGATTGGTCAACAGCTTCTACAGCCTTTATACAAGCTTGTAAGTTACCTGTGTGTCCAACCATGTCAGGATTAGCATAATTAACTACATAAAAATCATGTTTATCAGCTTTGAGAGATTTCAAAATATTTTCAGTGACAATAGGTGCTGACATCTCTGGTTTTTGATCATAAGAAATTACGTCTGGTGAAGGAATAAGAATTCTATCCTCACCCACAAAAGGTTCTTCCGTCATACCATTCATGAAAAAAGTAACGTGAGCGTATTTCTCAGTCTCAGCAATATGCATTTGTTTTAGATTGAAATCACTGACCACCTTGGCAATAGGGTTGGCAATAATCTCTGGAGGAAAAAGTACTTTTACTGGCAAGCCTTTTTTGTACTCAGCAAAAGTAATAAAATCCAAATTATCGTACTTTATTGTTTCAAATTCTTTGAAATCTTTGGTAACAAAAGCCTCTGTCAGCTGTCTAGCTCTGTCAGCTCGAAAATTGAAAAATACTACCACATCACCATTTTCTACCAGACCAACTGGTCTATTTTTTCTGTCGACAATCACAAAAGGTGGCATTTCTTCATCATAAATTTCTTTAGCATAAAATTCAGCAATAGCGTCTACCGGATCTTTAAAAGTATATTCAGATTCTCCTCTAGCAATAGCATTGTAAGCTTTGCCAATTCTATCCCAATTATTATTTCTGTCCATTCCAAAAAAACGTCCACCAACAGTGGCTAATTCACCAATTTTTTCTTTTTTACAAACACTCAAAAGTTGTTCAACAAATTGTTTACCTAAATTACGAGCGGTATCACGACCATCTATAAAAGCATGAATGAAAAC
>JAQUAW010000026.1 GCA_028687045.1 Patescibacteria group bacterium | reverse complement strand
AATGTAAATTTGATAATGCTTTTTCAAAAAGATATAAAACAAATAAATTAGTATATTGGGAATATTATGATAATTGTAATGAAGCCTTTCAAAGGGAAAGACAAATTAAAAAATGGAATAGAAATAAAAAAGTCTTGTTAATTGAAAAAAATAATCCAAATTGGTTAGATTTGTATAATGATTCTATGATTTTATCTGCACTTAAATAATAATTTTTTATAAAATATGGACATATTAAATAAAGATTCCTCGCTTCAGGCTCGGAATGAAGGTGATTATCCTAAAATTGCCATCGTTTATCTTTTGTATTATCACAATGAATCTTACATAGATAATCTTGTTTCTTCACTAAAAAAAATAACTTATCCAAAAGATAAATTGGAATTAGTGATTGTCGCAAACAATCACGAAAAGGATGGTAGTTTTGTGCATTATATAAATGATGCTGTGATGCCACTTTCTGGTACAGAAATACCTCACACGACACTTATTGCCAATCAAGAAAATTTAGGTTTTGCTGTTGGCAATAATCAAGGTGCTGATTGGGCAGTTGAAAATAATTTTGATTACGTCTTTTTTCATAACAATGATGGTTTCTTGGCGTTGAATGCTATTGAACCTTTGGTAGAAACTTTGGAGAGTGATAAACAAATTGCGATAGCTCAATCTTTGGTGTTGCTTTATCCAGAAACAGATTTAGTAAATAGTATTGGTAATTCTTTCCATTATCTTGGTTTTGGTTTTGCCTCTGGTTATCGACAAAAAATAAAAGATATTGAATTACCAAAAGTAAAAGAAGTGGATTATGCGAGTGGTGCTGCTTTTATGATAAGCACTGAACTTATAAAAAAATATGGAGCTTGGGATAGTGATTTTTATATTTATCATGAGGATTTGGATTGGGGACTTCGTATGCGTAGTCTTGGGTTTAAGTTAGTCATGGTCAAAGATTCTGTTTTTTATCATCAATATCAATTTTCTAGGAGTATTATGAAATTTTATTGGATGGAGAGAAATCGCCATGCAGTGATGCTCATGTATTTCAAATTGCCAACTTTGATTTTATTAGCACCTATTGCAATTGGTCTTGAATTTGGTCTATGGTTTTTTGCTTTCAAAAATGGTTATGTAGGGAAAAGATGGGAAGTTTATAAATATTGGTTGAATTTGAAAAATTGGTCTATTTGGCTCAAGAAAAGAAAAACTATTCAACAAAATAGAAAAGTGACTGACAGAGAAATGTTGCGTCATAGTGTGGCTGAAATTGTTTTTCAAGATTCTTCGACTGACAATTTTTTGGTGAAATATGTAGCTAATCCTGTGATGAAAGCTTATTATTATGTGGTTGTAAAAGGGCTTATCTGGTGGTAGACACTGATTACACTGATTTTTGATGATTTCACAGATTATGTTTAAAAAGAGAATAATTTGATCACAAAAATAATTGGTGTAGATAAGAAAATATCAATGATAACATATAAGGGTATAAAAAATATTAATTAAAAGTAAATATTTTAAAGAGAAGTTTATCAATTTAATTTCAGTGTAATCTTTTAAAATCAATGTAATCAGTGTTATATGAAGATTAAAAAAGCAATTCTAACTGGTGGTGGACGGGCAACTCGTCTGCATCCTATCACTACGACAATCAACAAACATTTATTACCTTTGGCCAATAAGCCAATGATTTTTCATGCTATCGAAAAAGCAGTAGAAGCTGGTATCGAAGAAATTTTTATCAATACTAATCCTGGTGAAAAAGATTTGGAAAATTATATTGGTGATGGTGGTCATTGGGGAATTAAGATTAAATTTTTTGAACAAACTGGTGGACCTCAAGGTATCGCGCATGTGGTAAACGAAGCTAAACAATTTATCGGGGATGATCCTTTCATGTTTTATTTGTCTGATAATATTATTTTGGGTAGTATCAAGCCAATGTTTGAAGAGTTTGAAAACAGTAATTTTGATTGTATGTTGGCTTTGTCAGAAGTACCTGATCCACAAAGATTTGGAGTGCCAATTTTTGATGAAAACAATAAGCTTATTGACGTTTTGGAAAAACCAGCCAATCCTCAAAATAATTTTGCTGTGACGGGAATTTATTTGTATGGTCCAAAACTATTTTTTGAAACTTTTGAGAAAATTGAAAAAAGTGATAGGGGAGAGTATGAAATTTCTAGTATCCATTCTCACTTTTTGAAAAATAATAAAAATGTTGGTTACAAAGAAATTACTGGTTGGTGGAAAGATACTGGTAAAATAGAAGATATGCTTATTGCTAATCGTCTTCTTTTAGAAGAAATGCCAGAGAGTGATTTTCCTAATCATGGAACTTTAGAGAGTGGTGTAAAAATTAGTGGCAAAGTTCATATTGGGTTAGGTTCTCGTGTTGATAGCAAAGTAGTTTTGAATGGTCCTGTAATTATTGGTGAAAATTGTGTTTTGGAAAATTGTGAAATTGGACCAAATACTACTATCGGTACTGGTTGTGAAATTAGGCAAGCTGTCATCAAAGATTCTATTGTGCTTGATAATACTTTTGTTGATGCTCCTCTTGTCATCAAAGAAAGTTTGATTGGTAAGAATGTAAAAATAATCAAAAAAACTACCACAGATGGTGGTAGTATGATAGTAGGGGACAAAACTATTATTGAGATTTAGAGTTCTAGACGAAAAAGTTTGTTTTCACTATTGGTATAAAATATTTCTCTATATTTTTTGTTTATATAGGTTTTGTTTTGTGAATTATTTAAGATAGGAAATTGTAGATATTGATCTATATCAATAGCTTTTATTTCACTTTCAGTTTGTATAATATAGATACGTCCTTCATCCAAAAGTTGAAGGCTTTTTATTTTTTCGCCATTTCTATATTGTAAGTTTACGGTGCCATCTTCTCTTATTTCTGTTATATCCCAGTTTGAATAAATTATCCATGATTTGTTTGATTGGTTAAAAAAAAGTTTGTCACCATTGATATTATGTATTTTTTCGTTTTGAAAATTATAAACTAGATAAGCATCAGAAGTTTTGGCAATGACTCTGTTTTTATTTATATCTATTATTTCTGTAATATTTTTTTGCAGGTTGTAGTTATTTTCTGCTAGATACAATGTATAATCATGATACATCCAGACATTGGAATCTTTGTCAAAGTACCAGTTAGTGGTAGATACAAAATCATTAACAATTTTTTTGTTTCCAGATGATGATATTGAAAATATAGTTTGTACTTCTTCTAGGACTAAAGGATTGTTTTTGTTATTTAGCCATTGTAACTTTGGTTCATCTAATAAATTTATTTTTGTAGAATTAGTTACTTTATTCAAATCAAATATTGTTAGATTTTTTTCTGTAGCATCTTGAGTTATTATATAAGCTAGATCATTATAAGGTGAAACAGAATAATTAAGTATATCTAAATTGTTTGCTAAATTTTCTGTAGTATTATTTTTTAGATTAAAAGAAATAATATTAGTTTTATCATTTGCTGTCTGGCTCAGGAGTAGTATGTTTTCAGAATTATCAGTACCTAGTATTTCTTTTATGTCTGAAAGTTCTACAGGAAGAGGTGATTGGTCTTTTAATAATTGAAAATAATTTATATAAGTAGTTTTTGTACTTATGACACTAATATTTTTTTCCCAAGTTTTGTAGCCATCTTTTGTTATCGTTAGCAAGTATGTATCTGGATAAAGGGAAAGATTGAAGGGTATTTTTTCTTTTAATTTTTCACCATTCAAAAAAATCTCAGCATCTTTTGGTAAAATATTTATATTTAGTACACCTGTTTTTTGGATACGGTGTTTGGTGAAATCATAGCGGTAACCAGATCCATAGGCTATTAAGAGTGGTGAGATAATAAAAAAAGAACTAACTAGTGTAATCATGATAGCTAGTCTGACAGGTCGAGTAAGGTGGGTTTTTATAAGTTTCTCATGTTTTTTGTCCATGTTTGCTTTTAGTGTTATTTTACGGTATAATCATAGCGTATTTTTATATATTTATCAAATTTTAATATGGCTAAATTTGTGATTGAAGGTGGACATCCTTTGTCTGGTTCATTATCTGTCAATACAGCTAAGAATTCAGCAGTAGCAATACTTTGTGCTAGTTTGATGATAAAAGGTAAAACAGTACTTTATGATATGCCTCGCATTGAGGAAGTGTATCGTATTTTGGAAATTCTTACTAGTATTGGTGTAAAAATTTCTTGGCTTGATGAGCATACTTTGTCTTTGGATACTTCAGCCAAATTACAAATGGACAAAATTGACAAAAAAGCTACAGAAATAACACGTTCATCTCTTATGCTTTTGGGTGCTCTAGCAGCTCGTGAAAAAGAATTCAAAATTTACAAATCAGGTGGTTGTCGTCTTGGTGAACGTACTGTCAAACCACATCTTTTTGCTTTGGAACAATTTGGTGTTAGTGTTGAATCAAAAAACAAATATTATGATGTAAAAAATAAGCCGTTGAAAGCTGTAGATATTGTGATGTACGAGTCAGGTGATACACCAACCGAAAATGCTATTATGGCAGCTGTACTTGCCCCAGGAGTTACTACTATCAAGTTTGCTTCTTCAAATTATATGGTACAAGATTTGTGTTATTTTTTGCAAAGTGCTGGTGCTAAGATTGAAGGTATTGGTGGTACAACTTTGAAAATTACTGGAGTTAGCAAATTGAGTGATGTTAAAAAATATAATATTATCCCAGATCCTATTGAAGCTATGACATTTGTTGCTTTGGCTATTACTACCAAATCAGAAATGACTATCAAGAATTGTCCGATGGATTTTCTTGAATTGGAAATGGAAAAGCTTCGTGTTATGGGACAAAAATTTCAAATAAAAAATAAACGTAAATCACAAAATGGTAAATTTGATATTGTGGATATAAAATTTATACCATCTGAATTACAAGCTTTGCCTGATAAAATTTATGGTAGTCCTTTCCCAGGGTTGAATATTGATAATCTTCCATTGTTTGTCCCAATTTTGACTCAAGCCAAAGGTAGAACTCTTGTTCATGATTGGGTTTATGAAAATAGAGCAATTTATTTTCTTGATTTTCAAAAATTAGGAGCTAATCTCACTTTACTCGATCCACACCGTGTCTTTGTCGAAGGTCCAACTAAGCTTAGGGGGAGCGAACTTATGTGTCCTCCGGCTATTAGACCTGCTGTTGCTTTACTCGTAGCCATGGTTGCTGCCACAGGAAAATCTGTGATGCGCAATTCTTATACTATTGAACGTGGTTATGAAGATTTGGCAGGTAGACTTGCAAAAGTTGGTGTGAAAATAACTTATGAACAATAAATTATGTCAAAAAGAAAAATTTTAAATATAGTTTTGCTTGTTGTTTTTGTGTTAGCTGTTTTTTCACTTGGTTTTTTTATTGGTATTGGTAAAAATATAAGTAGTAGTTTGGTGAATTCTAGTGGAAATGTAGATATTACAAAAGTATTAAATTTGTATGGTAAAAGTCGTTCTGATAAAGTAGATTTCAATCAGTATTGGGATATTTGGAATAAAATTAAAAAAAATTATGTTAAACAACCAGTAGATGATGTAGCTCTTTTCTATTCTTCTTTGGAAGGTTTGGTCAAAGGTTTGGATGATCCTTATTCAATTTATTTTCCACCAGAAAAAGCTAAAAGTTTTGTAAGTGAGTTGTCTGGTGCTTTTGAAGGTATTGGTGCTGAAATAGGTATACGTGATAGTAAAATAATAGTTATTTCTCCTTTGGATGGTTCTCCTGCTGAAAAGGCTGGTCTGAAGGCTGGAGATACTATTTTGGCAGTTGATAAAGAAGATGTAACATCTCTTAGTGTGGAAGAAGTAGTTACAAAAATTCGTGGTCCAAAGCAAACTAAAGTTATTTTGACAATTGAACGTGGAGAGAGCGCTCAGGTTCAAGATATCGAAATTATGCGTGATAATATTGACTTACCTTCGATTAAGTGGGAAGATAAAGGTAATGGTATTATTTATTTGAGAGTTAGTTTTTTCAATGATAATACTTGGGGTGAGTTTGATAAAGCTGTAAAAGATATCATGCTCAAATCTCCAAAAAATATTGTTCTTGATTTGCGTGGTAATCCTGGAGGTTATTTGGATACTTCAGTAAAAGTAGCCGCTGAATGGTTGACTAAAGATCAAGGTGTAGTAGTTTCTGAAAAAATGAATGATGGTACTACCAAAGAATATAAATCTAATGAAGGCAAACATCGTTTTGTGGGTATTCCAACTATTATTTTGGTAGATGAAGGTACTGCTTCTGGTTCAGAAATTGTGACAGGTGCTTTACAAGATTATGCTATTGCTACTGTAGTTGGTAAAACTACTTATGGCAAGGGCTCTGTTCAAGAATTTGAAATTTTGCCAGATGGTTCAGCACTCAAAATTACTATTGCAGAGTGGTATACTCCAAAAAATCGTCAAATAAATAAAGTAGGTCTTGAACCAGATGTTGTTTTGGAGACTGATATGTTTGTACAAAAAGAGAATACTAAAGGTGACAAAGCTGGTGATTATATTGATAATGGTATGGAAAAGGCTTTGGAAATAATCAACTCCTTGTAATAAACTGATGCATTAAAACAAAAATAAATTATTTATATGTTCTCTGGAATTGTATTACATGGTGATGGCGTTGCTAAAAATTTTGGTTTTCCTACTGCCAATATTGATTGTAAAATAAAAAGTTGCACTAAGGTAGCTACAGGTGTTTTTGCTGCGATTACTACTATGGACAGTAAAAAATATAATAGTGCTCTAATAATTATTCCTAGAGATAATTCTTATAAGTTTGAAGTACATATTTTGGATTTTACTGAAAATTTGTATGGTAAATATTTGGAAGTTGATCTAGTACAAAAAGTAAGTGAAATAGAAAAGTATGATTCACAGGAAGAATTGTTAGAAAAAATAAAACATGATATTGAAATGGTAAGGGAAGTTTTTGCTGGTAGAGATTAATCTTAATCCGCCCCCGCCGAATCGGCGGGCGGACAAGAAGGTTTAATTCCCTGTATTTTGCTATGAAGATGTTCTTTTTATACTTCGTCAGCTTATTACGAAATAATTGATTTTATCAAATAGACAAATATTATTTTGTCTTAACCAAAATATTTTATGAAAAAAAGTATTTTAGTTTTGTCTGTTTTCTCTGCTGTCCTACTTTTGGGAGCAGGCTGTAGTAGTGTCTCAGATGATAATACAATGTCTTCTGACAATGTAAATTCTGGTGACAAAATATCAGAAAAAAGTTTGGTAGTAGTAGACAGTGATGGTGTGGCTAGTATAGATAATACTGTTTTTTTTGAAGAATTGGGTAAAAATGTTGGTGCCAAAGCTACACAAGGCGACACAATGGCTTTGCCATATATGTATGAATCAGAAAAAATGGCAGAAAATTTGTTTGTAACGTGGAATGAAAAACATGAATTGCCTATTTTCGATAGTTTGGCAGAATCGCAGGCTACTCAAAGAGAAATTTTGGCTGCTGTCATGGGAGGTTTGCAGGTAGATTTGTCGGTAGCTGCTTTGGAAGAAGGAGAATTCAAAGATGCTAAAGTTCAAGCACTTTATGATAAATTGTTGCCAATTGGTAATGAAATGCGTGTCAAAGCTTTTACTTCTGGATTACTTTTGGAAGAAAGTATGATAAAAAATGTTAATACTTATTTGGAAAGAGGAATTGATGGTATTTCTAAAAAAGTTTTTGAGGCAATCAAAGAAGCTTCTGGTAAAAATCTAAAAGTTTTGAATAGTTTACTTGTAGCTGAAGGTGCTACTTACAAAGCGCAGGTAATTTCACAAAGTGAGTTTGATCAATTAGTTAAATAGTCCATAAAGTCTATAAAGTCGAAAGTCATCGCTATTGAAAATTAATTTAAAAATAAAAAGTCCGAGCAATAAACTCGGACTTTTTATTTTGTGAAATAAGATTCTCCCCCTACTAGGGGGAGTTAGAGGGGGTCTTTAGCAAAATAAAACGTTTTATTATATTGTAGACCTCCCTTAACCCCTCCTAATAGGAGGGGGATTATACAAAACAAAAAAGTCCGTGATAATATCACGAACTTTTTTATTTAATGACTTTACAAACTTTCAACTTTATAACTTTATGAACTCTATACTCTATCCACCCAATGTGTATCTACTTCTACTTCTAAATCTAAATATATTTTTTTGTTGAGAGCTTGTTCTAGTTCACGTCTGGCCATTTTACCAATTTCTTTTATTCTGATACCACCTTTGCCAATAATCATTTTTTTGTATCTTTCAGCATCTGTGAGAATTCTAGCTGAGATAACAAATTTTTCTGGTTTGTCTTCCATTTCATCTACGTCAACAGTGATGGAATAAGGTACTTCTTTGTCAAAAACAGAAAATACTTTTTCACGTATAATTTCAGCTACCCAGAATTTGTCACTGACATTGGTGATTTGCATATCATCGTACATAGCTTCACCTTCAGGCATAAGTTCCATTACTTTTTCAACCAATGGTTGGATATGACTTGCACGTAGAGCTGACAGTTCGAAAACGCCGGCAAAATCTTGACCCCATTCTAAATAACTTTGTAAATGTTTTTTTTCTTCTCTATCTAAATCACTTTTGTTGATTACCAAAATTATTGGAGTATCAAGATGACGAATCAGACCGTAAGTATATTTTTCTTCATCGCCAATTTCGCGACTTGGGTCTACTACATATAAAATAACATCCACACCTTCTATAGCTTCTTTGGCTTTTTCGATAAGTTTGCCTGTTAGTCTATTTTTTTTATCTTTGAAAATACCAGGAGTATCTACAAACACAATTTGACCTTCAGGAGTATTTACTGCGCCATGAATAACTTGTCTAGTCATTTGAGCACGAAAAGAAGTGGCAGCAATTTTGGTACCGACCATGGTGTTCATAAGGGTAGATTTTCCGACGTTGGAACGTCCGATGAGAACTGCGAATCCTGATTTCATAGAAGAAGGCTTGAAAGGCCTGAAATGCCAAAAAGGCTTGAAAGGCTTTATTGTTAATAAATTCTTAAGTATACTAGCACATTCTTGCATAAAAATCAATATTGACCTATAATAAATACATAAATTCATTTTTATCTGTTTTTGCTTATGAAAGTCATATTTCTAAAAGATGTCAAAGGTACAGCTAAAAAGGGGGAAACAAAAGAGGTGTCCGATGGATATGCTCGTAATTTTTTGATGAAGCAAGGTCTGGCTGTTATGGCAACTGACGCTGAATTGAAAAAAATAGATGGGCAAGCTAAGAAAAAAGCCAAACAAATGGAGTCAGAATTGGAGTCTCAACAAAAAATTGCTGGCAGATTAGATGGTGGAGAAATAGAGATACTTGCCAAAGTAAGTAATTCTGGTACATTGTATGCTGCCATCAACTCAGCTAAGTTGGCACAAGCTATCAAAAAACAAATAGGTGTGACTGTCAAACCAGATCAAATCAAATTGAAGGAACCATTGAAAGAAATAGGTGATCATGATGTTCATATAGTTTTTAATCACGGCCTTGAAGCCGACATTAGAGTCAACATCTGCGAAGAATAATATCGTACCACCGACTGCCGGTGGTTTTTTAATTGTAGTATCATCCCATTTCCGAGGAACGAGGAAAAGGGATCTGTAGACGCTGTGAATTTTAATTAAAAAATTTTTGCTGTCGAAGTGAGTAATGTAGTGGTTTAAATCAAAATTATTTGGTATAATGTTCTTGTTTTTTATATAAGTTTTAATATATTATGTTAGACAAAGATCTTGATAGAGAAAAGATTGCTTTGAAAGAAGATATAAAATTGAGAGTCAATGTTATTATTGGTAATTTTAGGAAAAAAGGACTTTCATTAGATAAAATAGCTGAAGCTTTGGGCGCTCAAGAGTTTTTGAATTCTGAAAATCAAATTAGAAGAACCTCTAAAAGAGAGAAACCAAAAGCATTTGATATTGTAGCTTATATAGATTACATATATGAAATAGAATCAAAAATTGGTAAAAAATATAAATTTCCTGATTCTGTAGATGTGTTGGATATAGATATAGTCTCTTTAGATAATTCAGAATTTTTGAAAACAGAATCTAATGGTGAAGTTACTAGAAAGCAAGCTATTATAGAAGTGTTGAGTGAATTAGGTATAAATTATAGTACTGTTTTGGGAAAAAGATCTAGTGATAGTGACAGAAGTGATAGTTATCAAATTTTTTTATTAAAAGACAACAGTATACTTGTTTTTGTGAGTAATAGTCTTGGTAGTGTCACAAGACTTGTTTATGGAGTTACTGATTTTGATATGAGTAATATAGAAAATTTAGCAAGTTTGGATAGAAGACAGTTCGATAAATTAAAACTTACTCAAAGAAAAGTTAATTATTCCCAAGTTTATTTTGGCGGAGATGAAAGAAATAAAGATGCAGATGATAAAAAACAAGAGTTATATAAAAATAGAATAAAAAGATCTGTTTCTCTCACAGAAGCAGAAGCAAAAGAAGAATACTTGGAAAGAATTGATCTATTTATTGAAGCATACAATAAATGGTTAGCTGGGGGATCAAATGTTAACTTTAATATTCAATGGTTGGTGGACAATGGATACAAATCTAGTGTTTATGGATGGTCTAATGATAATTTTAGTAATAATGGTGGTATAAGATATTTATTTAAAATTACTTTAGATTATATTAAAAAATATCATCCTAATGATACTAGATTAAATAATTTGTTTAATGATTTCAAAGTAGAAGATATTCCTGAAAGAAATTATGGAAGAACACTAGATAGTGCCAAAGAAGAATTATACGAGGCTTATGAAGTCTGGCAACAAGGTGAACAAGATAAGCCTTTTAATTATCAGTGGCTTAGAGATAATAATTATCGAGGATTATATTTGTGGTCACAAAGAAATGAAACTGGAGGAAGAAATTTTGATGATTTTTATAGAAGATTAATTGATGGTACCGTAGCAAAAAATTTTACACAAAAAAATATATTAAATAATTAAAAAAATATGTCAAAACTCAAAAAACGTAAATTCATTTTTGTGGTTGGTGGAGTGCTAAGTGGAGTTGGTAAAGGTGTGACGACTGCTTCTCTTGGTGCGATTTTCAAAGCTAAGGGATTTTCGGTTACAGCTCTCAAGATTGATCCTTATGTCAATGTTGACGCTGGGACGATGAATCCGATTGAGCACGGTGAAGTCTTTGTGACTGATGATGGCGATGAGACAGATCAAGATATGGGCAACTATGAACGTTTTTTGGATACAGATCTTTATTCCAACAATTATATGACTACTGGTCGTATCTATTTGTCAGTAATTGAAAATGAACGTGCCATGAAGTACAAAGGCAAATGTGTGGAAGTCGTACCTCACGTGCCGGAAGAAGTGATTAGAAGAATTGAAGCGGCTGCCAAAGAAAAAGATGCAAATATTACACTGATTGAAGTTGGTGGAACTTTGGGAGAATATCAAAATCTTATTTTCCTCGAAGCTGCCCGCATGATGAAAATGAGAAATCCAGAAAATATTGCTGTCGTCATGGTGAGTTATTTGCCAGTACCTTCACATTTGGGTGAGATGAAGACTAAGCCAACGCAATATGCTTCTAGAACTTTGAATACTGCAGGGCTCCAAGCAGATATTATCGTGGCTCGTGGTTCGATGGAACTAGACAAGCCTCGTAGTGAAAAGCTGGCTGTATTTTGTGGAGTGCGTAGAGAAAATTGTATTTCCGCACCTGATGTAGCCTCAATTTATGAATTACCTCTCAAAATGGAAGCTCAAGATATTGGCAACAAATTGCTCAAAGCGCTAAAAATGAAAAGTGTCAAAACAGATTTGACCAAGTGGAAAGCTTTTGTCAGCAAAATTGAAAACTCTAAAAAAGAAGTCAAAATTGCGGTCATTGGAAAATATTTTGGTACTGGCAAATTTACTTTGTCAGATTCATATATTTCAGTCATTGAAGCTATCAAACATGCTAGTTGGTTTAGTAATGTCAAACCAGTTTTGACTTGGGTAGATTCAGAAGAATACGAAAAAGACAAAAACAAAGTAAAAGATTTGAAAAACTTTGATGGCGTGATTGTGCCAGGTGGTTTTGGAACTAGGGGAGTAGAAGGTATTATCAATGCGATAGAGTTCGTCCGTGAAAATAAGATTCCATATTTGGGATTATGTTATGGTATGCAATTGGCTTCTATTGAATTTGTTCGTCATGTCCTCGGCAAGACAAAAGCTAATACTGTAGAAATGGATCCAAAGACGACTGAACCAGTCATTCATATCAATCCAAATCAAGAAAGTAATGTCAAGAATCACAGGTACGGTGGTACCATGCGTCTAGGGGCCTATGATTGCGCTCTACGCTACGATACCAAGACTTATGAGGCTTACAAGCAAGATGTGATTAGCGAGCGTCACAGACACCGTTATGAGTTCAACAACGATTATCGCGAGGAAATGGATAATGCTGGTTTGCAAGTAGTCGGGGTCAATCCAGAATCTGGTCTTGTGGAAATAGTAGAATTGAAAGGTCATCCATTTTTCGTGGGTACGCAATTTCATCCAGAATTCAAGAGTCGTCCGATGAATCCACATCCATTGTTTAGAGAGTTTGTGAAAGCTTGTATTAAATAATAGTTCAGAGTTCGGAGTTCTTAGTTCGTAGTTTAAAGAATAAAAAAACAGTCACAGGGTTGTTTTTTAATAACTTTTACAATTTCATTTCTGACTATATAACACTTTGTGTATTATTTTTCGGATTTCTGGTAATCTTTCTGTCTCAAATTCAGGATATTTTTTGAACCATCTTTGGTTAAGAGGGGAAGGATGTGGAAGTACAATAGTTAGTTTGTCGTCGATTTTTTGATTATTAAATATTAATTCTGGGAATTCAATTTTTGGAAAAAAATATTGTGCTGAATATCTTCCAATCAAAATTATAATTTTACTTTTTACAAATTTTATTTCTTGCCATAACCATTTGTCGGCACAGTGTTTTGGTGGTTTTCTGTCCCCTCCGTTGGAACTTTTCCCTGGATAACAGTGGCCTATGGCAGAAATATAGAAGTTGTCATCATTGTAAAAATCTTTATCAGAAATTTGATACCATTCATTTCTTAATTTTTTTCCACTTACATCATTAAAACATTTATTTGTTTTATGTACATTTTGTGATGGTGCTTGGCTAATTTGTAATATCTTTGAATTTTCGTTACCAGAAAAAACAGGATTTGGTTCAAAACCAAAAATATTTCTACAATCTCTGCAGGATTTAATTTCATTTACCAATTTATCGAAACTGTTTTCCATAAAATATTGATTTATTTGTCGTCTATAAAATAAAAAGATGTTTTAAGTCTTCTTCACAATATTTTAGGTAGTAATTTATTGAATCATCAAATTTCATTTTTTGAACTAAGATTTTTGTATTTATTGCACCTAAAACATAACTTGACTTAAAACGACCTTCTTCTCGCAAAACTTTGTTAGGATTACCTAAAAATATAAAAGGTATTGATGTCATACATGATTTTAAGACGGTATTATTATAAAGTGCGATACCTCTTTTTACCCATATAAAATCATTTTCTTTGACAAGTGATCCTGAAAGTATTTGGTCTGTCAATTCTTTTGAGTTTGGGTCACCAAGATCCTCTTCTGATATGGCAAAACCATCATCGACGCCAATAGTTGCAAAAAAGTCTTTTTTTTGTTGATTATTTAAACAATTCCAAAATTCTTTTGCTTTTTGTTCTGCTCTTTCTAAGATAGAGCCTTCTTCTACTATATCATAAGTAATGTTGGTATCAGCCAAACTTTCAAATGTAAAATGATTCGGAAAAACCTTTTCTATTAAAGCAATGATAATTTTGTACTTATCTTGATTTCGGGTTGCGATTAAGAGTTTTTTCATATTATATATATTATTTTTTATAAAAATATTTAATTAAAATTTTTTTAAATAATGGTATTGAAAGAAGAAAATTGATAGTTGGTATAATAATGAAATATGTTTGAATAACTATTAAGATTTTGAGAGCTAGACTTATTTTTCATGTTTTATTAAGCTTCTACCTGAGCATTTCTTTCTTTGATTTTGTGTACTTCTTTGTTTATTTTTTGTTGGTTCATAAAAAATCACTTTTTAATCTTCGTAATGAATGTGACCATCACTACCTTTACTAATATTTTTTGCATCAATGATTATTCTTGCACATCCTGGCTGGTCATTACTTTCAAGTTCACCTTTTTCCATTAATTCTACACAGTCTAATGGATAGATTACTATATCAGTTCCATATCCAGGCAATCTTGGTGCCAAAGTTTTTTCTACAATAAACATCCCCCAAAAGAAAAATATTGGAGCTAAAAACGCAAATAAGAATAAGAACAAAAGAGACATTGATATTCTTTTGAAATACCACATTTTAGTATATTTTTGTTTATTAGTGTTGTCTATATTATTTTTTAAGATTTATACATTGATTGTACTTAAAAAAGCCTAGCTTTGCAAGTTTTTTACCTCCCTTGAAATATACCTTTCAAATGTGCTACTCTTAAGAAAGATCCTCACGCCGTGCTTCGCCGGCTCAGGATGACATTATAACTATATGGAAAATCGCCCCCTCGCCGACAAAATGCGACCTGCTAACTTCGATGAATTCTTCGGACAAGAAGAAATCGTGGGAGAAGGTAAACTACTTCGTAAGTTGATTGAAACAGATCAGCTTTCTTCGCTTGTCTTTTGGGGTCCTCCTGGTGTTGGTAAGACTAGTTTGGCTTATATTATAGCTCAGTCCACCAAAGCTCGATTTGTGGGCTTGTCGGCTGTCGAGAGCGGTAAGAAAGATTTGCTCAAAGCTGTCAAAGAAGCTGAAAAGAATTTGCAGGAAAATAATGAAAAAACAGTATTATTTATAGACGAGATTCATCGCTGGAGCAAGGCTCAGCAAGATACACTTTTACCATACGTAGAGCGGGGAAGTATTATCATGATTGGTGCGACGACCGAGAATCCTAGTTTTGAGATTATTGGACCTTTGCTTTCACGTTCACGGGTTTTTATTTTGAAAAAATTGGAAAATGAAGATGTGAAGAAATTGTTGAAGCATGCTTTGTCTGACAAAGACAGGGGATTGGGAAATTTTGAAATTGAGCTTGAAGACGAGACTTTGGATTTGCTAGCTGATTTGTGTCAGGGTGATGCTAGGTCAGCGCTTAATGCTTTGGAACTAGCTGTAAGAGGAATGAGGAAAGGGGAACGAGGAATGAAAATAAAGATAAAGAAAGAAGATATCAAAGAAGCCTTACAGCGAACACATTTGGTGTTCGACAAAAATGGTGAAGAATTTTATAATATTATTTCAGCTTTGCATAAATCTATGCGTGGTAGTGATGCCAATGCTGCTTTGTATTGGTTGGCTCGGATGCTCGAAGGTGGTGTAGATCCACTTTATGTCGCTAGACGTGTTTTGCGTTTTGCTAGTGAAGATATTGGCATGGCCAATAGTGAAGCTATGATTCAGGCTAACGCAGCTTATGACGCTTGTCACAAGCTGGGTATGCCAGAGTGTTGTGTACATCTGGCTCAAGCTGTGGTATATTGTGCCAAGTCAAAAAAATCTAATTTGCTCTATACTGCTTATGGTAAAGCAGCAACTGACGCTCGCAATACTTCTCATCTTGGTGTGCCAATTCATTTGCGAAATGCCCCAACTAAATTTATGAAGAATATTGGTTATGGTAAAGATTATAAATACAATCCAGATTTTGAAGGAAATGTTGAACAGGATTATTTGCCGGATGAGCTTAAAAATCGTAATTATTTCAATTGATATTTTATTATTTTTCAGAGTTTAATCGCATAACACATATCGCATAACGCGTAACGCGTAACAAATTCGTTACGTGGTATGTGTTACGCGTTACGTGTAATTTTTATGAAAAAATTTCTCCTCCACACTTGTTGTGCTCCATGTAGCATTGCTGTTATTGAAGAATTGAAATCACAGTTTGAGGTGACTGTCTTTTTTTATAATCCAAATATTCACCCACAAGCAGAATATTTGAAACGCAAAGAACAAGTCATAAAAGTTTGTACCGAGTGGGGAATTGAGATGATAGATGCTGATTATGATGCCGAGCGTTGGTTTGACATTACCAAAGGACTGGAAAATGAACCAGAGTCAGGAAAGCGTTGCCCTCTTTGTTTTCGTATGCGAATGGATGTGGCTGCAAAATATGCCAAGGAAAATAATTTTGATATTTGGTCTAGTAGTCTCACTTTTGGACGTAACAAAAAATCGGACGTGATTAGTCCGATTGGTTTGTCTTTACAAGAAAAATATGGAGTAGAATATTTTGTTGAAGATTGGAAGAAAAAGGGGAGACAAGAACGCAGTAATCAGCTTGTTTGTGATATGAATATTTATAGACAAGATTATTGTGGTTGTGCGTATTCTCTAAGAGATAAGAAACTTTGGGAAGCGAAGAAAAAACAGGAAGAAAATTTGTAAAAAAATTCCCCTCCTATTAGCGGTAGTGCATACCTTTTTAAGATAAAATAGAAACGTCATTCCGAGTGGAGTGAACGAGGAACGAGTGAACGAAGTCGAGAAATCCCCTTAAATTACTGAAAAAATAAACAGCAAGGGGATCCCTCGACTCCTTTCAGTCGCTCGGGATGACGCTTAAATGTTCAAGAAAAAGGTTCAACACTCGACCTGTTTCAAATCTTCGCAAGGTTGTGCGTAATTTATTGCATCAATAGTCAAAATTGTATGCACTACCGCTATTAGGAGGGGCTAGGGGAGGTCTAGAGTCTAACAAAACGTTTTATTTTGCTGCAGACCCCCTCTAACTCCCCCTAATAGGGGGAGAATTCAATTTATTATATATCTGGCGTAATAGTTATCTCTCGACTATTATCATCTTGCTTAACAATAGAAATTTCTATTGTTTTTTTATTACTAATCAAGTCTTTTATTTTTTCTGGCCATTCAATAATGGTAACTACATCAGGTTCTCCTAAATAATCTTCAACGCCTATCTCAATTAAATTTTCTTCACTTTCTAGTCTGTAAGTATCAATGTGTACTAGACTTTTGACATTAGACTTTTGACTTTCGACTACATTATAAACATTCATCAGTGTAAAAGTTGGACTGACAATTTCGTCAGTGATGCTAAGTCCTTTGGCAATACCTTTTGACATCGTAGTTTTACCAGCTCCCAGTTCACCTTGGAGTAAAATAATATCACCACCATTTAGTTTGGAAGCTATTTTTTCACCAAGAGCGATCATTTCTTCGGTTGTTTTTGTTGTATAAATCATATTTTGTTTGCGAAAAATTTGTGTATATTTGTGATTTATTTGTGTTATTCACGTTTTTATATCACAAATGTTCACAAATATACACAAATATTTTTTTGACTAGTTTTGTTTTAACTCAGGATACAACGGAAAGTGTGAAGTCAATTCTTTTACTTCCTGTCTAATTTTTTCTAATTCAGCATCATTTTCAAAATTAGTAATGGCTCTATCAATCATACCAGCTACAATTTCCATTTCAGCTTCTTTGAAACCGCGAGTAGT
>JAQUAW010000025.1 GCA_028687045.1 Patescibacteria group bacterium | reverse complement strand
TAGTCATCGGTAATAATGTCCAAGCTTATAATTCTAATTTAGCAACTTTGGCTGGTTTGAGTACTTCTCCTGATTATAATTTCATTATTTCAAAATCTGGTAGTTGGGGATCTTTTGGCGCTACTACAGCTAAAACTTATATGGGACTTGGTAGTGTTGAAAATACTGCTTTGTCAACTTGGGGAGGTAGTGCAAATATTTCTACACTAGGAACTGTTGGAACTGGTATTTGGCATGGTAGTGTAATTGATACTCTGTACTTAAATTCTTCCGTAATGTTGTCAGGAGAGAATATTTCATCATTAACAAATGATGCAAATTACGTTACAACCACTCAAGCAACAAGTCTAGCAAAAGCTGCAATTTCTACATCAGGCTTAGCTTTGAATTATGCTAACGGAGTGATTAGTGTAGCTACAAATTATAATATTCCACTTACAGCTTCAACAACAAATTGGAATAATGCTTACAACATCGTCAATGCTTCTTCAACAAATTGGAATAATTTTTATAACACCCCAAGTGGTAGAATAAGTTTGGGGACAGGCTTGATATGGAGTGGAAATACTATCCAAGCAAATACAGGATATAATATTCCACTAACAGCAAGTACAACCAATTGGCAAACAGCTTTTTCTTGGGGCAATCATGCTGATGCTAATTATCTGACAACAGAAACAGATCCAATTTGGACAGCGGTTAGTTCTACATATTTAGCGACGACTACTGCTTCAAATACATATTTATCCATTGCTAACAATTTGTCAGATTTAAATAGTTCTTCCACTGCTAGAACAAATTTAGGTTTAGTTATTGGTACCAATGTACAAGCTTATAATTCTAATTTAGCAACTTTGGCTGGTTTGAGTACTTCTCCTGATTATAATTTTATTATTTCAAAATCTGGTAGTTGGGGATCTTTTGGAGCTACTACAGCTAAAACTTATATGGGACTTGGTAGTGTTGAAAACACAGCCTTGTCAACTTGGACAGGTAATACAAGTATTTCAAGTATTGGTACTATCACAACAGGTACATGGCAAGGTAATGCAATAGCTAGTACATATTTGGCAAGTAATGTAATGTTGTCAGGAGAGAATATTTCATCATTAACAAATGATGCAAATTACGTTACAACTACACAAGCAACAAGTCTAGCAAAAGCTGCAATTTCAACATCAGGCTTGGCTTTGAATTATGCTGATGGTGTGATTAGTGTAGCTAGTGGTTATAATATTCCACTTACAGCTTCAACAACAAATTGGAATAATTTTTATAACACACCAAGTGGTAGAATAAGTTTGGGAACAGGTTTGACTTGGAGTGATAATACTATACAAGCTGATGGCACTCATAACATACCATTGACAGTTTCTACAACAGATTGGCAAACAGCATTTTCTTGGGGTGACCACTCATTGCCTGGATATTTGGTAGCAAGTAGTAATTTATCAGAACTTACAAATACTAGTACAGCAAGAACAAATCTTGGTTTGGGGACACTTGCTTTACAAAATGTTAATGGTGTAGCTATTACAGGTGGCTCTATTAATGGTACAACTATTGGAGCTACGACACCATCGACTGCAGTATTTACCAATGCGACTTCAACTAATTTGTCATACAGTGGAGGGCTTTCTACTCCTTTTACTCAAGGTTCGATAGTATTTGCTGGTGCAAATGGTGTTTTGAGTGAAAATAATAGTGGACTCTATTTTGATTCATCTACCAATAGACTTGGAATTGGAACAACAAATCCTGGATATGATGTGGAAGTAAGTGGAAGTATGAGACTCTGGGAAAGCGCTTCTACCACGACTCTAGTTGTAAGAGCTGGTGCGCTTCAAAATTTGTCTACCACGCCGTATGTTTTTGAAGTACTTGATACAACCGGAGGTAGGTTGGGTGGAATACGTATTGATGGTTATAGTGCTGCAAAAATTTTTTCTACGGCAGATTCAGTTAGTGCTGCTATATCTCAAGCAGGAGTAGGATATTCCCCTGGTTTTAATTTAAATACATCTAGTGGTATTGCTTGGGCAAGTGCTGGTCAATGGTATGCAGCGAAAGATACTTCAATTTCTCGTATAGCTGCTGGGAAAGTAGGTATTGGAACAGGTGCTATCGGAAATTATAGTGGTGCACTTTTAGTAGGTTCGATTGGTATTAACACATCTACACCTGGTTATTCTTTAACCATCGCTGGGGTTAGTAGTGCAACAGCTAGTTCTATTTATATTTCACCATCTACTGATGGTACTTCTGAAAGAGCTTCTCTAACCTTGGACAATTGGGAAGTAGGCCAAGATTATAATGCAAATGGTTCAAAAGATTTTTATATCAAAGATAGTGCGAGTAGTACTAGTAGATTTTTTATTAGTAAAGATGGCAATATTGGTGTAGGTACAACAACACCACAATCAGCATTTCATTTAGCGAGTGGAAATTTTACACAGACTGTTGGTAGTGATCCGACAATTGTTGGTGGTATTGTTGGTGATATGAAGTTGTATGAAACTACTTCTGTTTTTGTGTCTGGTGATTATGCTTATATTACTAGTGAATATGACGATTCTTTGTCTATATTGAATATTTCTGATTATAATAATGTGACAACAACTGGGTATATAAAAGATACTACAAATTTAAATGCAGCTTCATTTGTTTTTGTGTCTGGTGATTATGCTTATGTAGCAAGTTCTTTGAATTATTCAATGGCTATAATAAATATATCAAATCCAGCAAGTCCTATTATGGTAAGTGTTATCAAAAGTACTGATGAATTATCTGATATTAGGTCAATTCATATTTCTGGTAATTATGCTTATGTTGTTGATTCTGCTTCTAATTTATTTAGTATAATAGACATATCAAATCCCTTAAATCCTATTATAGTAAGTAGTATTAAATCTAGTGTAAGTACGAGTGGAGCTACTTCAGCGTATGTGTCAGGAAAATATGCTTATGTAACTAATTATGTAGATAGGTCATTAAATATAATAGATATATCAAATCCAACAGATCTTAGTATCGTAGGTGGTATTGAAGATGTCGTTAATTTAGATAGCCCTAGGTCAGTTTATGTGTCAGGAAGGTATGCCTATGTAATTATTGATATGGGTGATTCATTTCGTATAATAGATATATCAAATCCAGTAGCTCCTAGCATTGTAGGTGGCATTCAAGATAGTGTGAATTTAAATGATCCTTCTTCTATTAAGGTTTATGGTAATTATGCGTACGTATTGAGTAAAGTTAATAATTCAATGGCTATAATAGATATCTCAAATCCAGCATTTCCTAGTATAGTAGCTGATATTAAAGATGATTTAGAATTAAATTCTCCAGTTTCTTTGGCTGTTTCTGGAAAGAGAGCTTATATTTTAAATAGATATGGTTATCCTAGTGGTAAAGCTTTTACTATTGTGGATCTTACAGGTGTTGAAGCGCCTACTGCAAATATTGGTAATATTCAATCAAATAATATAAATGTTACAGACAATTTTAACGTAGGTAATAATTCTTATTTAAATGGAGGTCTTGTTGTGGGTGGTAATTCTTGGCTTGGTGGAGCGTTGTCTATAAATGGTAGTTTCAAGCAGACTGTTGGAAGTGATCCTGTAGTCGTTTCTACTTTATCTTCAGCTACTTATTATAATGGAGCAAGTTCTATTTATGTTTCTGGTAATTATGTTTATGTGACAAATCAAACTGGTGATTCTTTGTCTATTACAGATGTTTCTAATCCAAATAACCCAAGTGTTGTAGGGTATGTGCAAGATTTAAATGCTACTCTTAATGGTGCTAACTCTGTTTATGTTTCCGGGAAGTATGCTTACGTGGCTAATTTTGAAAATGACTCGTTGCGTGTTATTGATGTTTCAAATCCTGCTAGTCCTTCTATAATTGGTGGTATTGCTAGTAGTACAGCTTTGAATGGTGCTTGGAATGTTGCAGTTTCTGGTAATAGAGCCTATGTCGCAAATAGTATAGGTCAATCTATGCGTATTATAGATATCTCCAATCCTGCTGCCCCTATGATATTAGGTGGAGTTACTAGTAGTATCTTTACTAGTTATCCTTATAAAGTTTTTGTCTCTGGAAAGTATGCTTATGTAGGTACTGATAGTGCCACAAAAGAATTTCATATTATAGATATCTCAGATTCTAATAATCCTGTAGAAGTTGGTAGTTTGAATATGCCGTCATCAATTGGTGATATTTATGTTTCTGGAAAATATGCCTATGTAGGTACTAGTAATTCTACAGGTAATGATTTTCATATAATAAATATTTCAAATCCTGCTACACCAGTTGAAGTTGGAAGTTTGAGTTTTTCTTCAGGGCTTGGTCCAATCTATGTTTCTGGTAATTATGCTTATGTAAAAAGAGGTGTTTATCTTACAACGATTGATATTTCTAGTTCTACATTACCGGTTGCTATTGGTAGTAAAAATGTAGGATATGGATTGTTAGATGTTTCTGGTAATTATGCTTACCATGTAAATGATGGTATATTGTCTGTTATTAATCTTACAGGCATTGAAGCACCTAATGCTAATATTGGTAGTATACAATCGGATAATATAAAAGTTACAGACAATTTTAGTGTTGGAAATGATTCGTATTTGAATGGTGGGCTTATGGTTGGTGGCAACTCATTGTTTAGTGGGGCAATGTCTTTATCCGGTGGTCTCACACTTACAGATGCAACATCTTCTACAGCCACCACTGTTGATTTGAAATTCAACAATAACACTACTACGCAGTGGACGATGCAATTAGATAAGTCCAATAATGATTTTCGTATTAAAGATAGTAGTGGTAGTTTTGGTGCTTATCTTACTCAAGGAGTCTCTGGTTGGACAAATCTTTCTGATGAAAGATTGAAAGATAATATAATGGATTTGAATGTACTCGATAGGATAGATAATTACAGAGCGGTGTCTTTTGACTGGAAGTCAAATGGTAGTCATGATATTGGTGCTATTGCACAAGAATTGTATAATATTTTTCCTGAAGCTGTAAGTGTTGGTAAAGAAGAATTGGGTCCTTTAGGTGAAGGTTCTTGGGGTATCCAGTATTCAAAACTTGGGGCGCTCGCTCTTCAAGGTGTCAAAGAATTAAAACAGCGTTTAGATGTTTATAATGCTTTACTTTTGAGTGGTAGTTTGAATAGCTTTGTGGATGATATGAATCAATCCAATATTTTGACTTTCTCACAAGATGTTGCCTTTACCAAACATGTTACTTTTAGTAAAGATAATATTGGTTCAGCTTTGATTCTTGCTGGTGAAAATGGTGTTAGAGTAGAGTTTGTGCAAGAATTTGTTACACCACCAATTGTCAATTTGACTTTGGCTAGTGATGCTACTTTAGATACTTATTTTGTTGATAGTGTGGATACTACCGGCTTCACAATTAGAATTAGACCACTTCAGAGTCAAGATGTCGTTATAAACTGGTATGCTTTTGGTCAGGTTTTTGATAATTTGAATCAAAATAGTACAGATACTACCGAAGTTGATTCTGGTAGTGGTGCTGATAATCTAACTGATTTGGCAAACAATTATTTGGAAGATAATGGTTTGACATTGGATGATACCATGACTAGTAGTACAACAACATCTTCCACTGATAATGTCTTAAATATTGATGATAATTTGTCTGAAACAACGACAACAACTATTGATGAAACAACAACAAGTACTAATAACTAAAATAATTATTTAAATTAATAAATATGGAAAAACAAAATGACATAACTAGTTTACCTACTAGAAAAGATAATATTGATAGTGTAAAAAAAGATAACAAAAAAATAATTCTTGTATCTTTATTTTTGGTTTTATTTGTTGGTTTGATTTATTTTTTATTTAGTTATATAAAAACTCAACGTGAGTTAAAGGTACTAAAAGACCCTACAGCCCAAGAAGCTGCTGTCAAAGTTGAAAATGATAAATTAATTCAGAAAGTTAATAAGTTAATTGATTTGCCTACTGATGAAGAACCTGTTGTTGGTACTGTCAATGATGCTGCTACTCTTGCTCAACAACAAAAATTTTTTAGTAATGCAAAAAATGGTGATAAAGTATTGATTTATCAGGATAAAGCTATTATTTATAGACCAGATGACAACAAATTGATTAATGTTGGCCCTGTTTATGTAGATAGTACCAGTACGGAGTCTAATATTAGTAATAACTAATTATTTAAAAGATATTTTTAAAATAAAAATTATGGAAGAATTACAAAACAAAATGCCTGTCTTAAATAGAAAATTAGGAAACGAAAAACCAAAAAGTAATAGTGGTAGAAATTTTTTGATTAGTTTACTTTTTGTTTTTATGTTGTTTGGGTTTTTTGGAACTTATTATTTTTATAATAAATATGATCAAATTAAAAAAGATCCAAATATTGTTTCACAAAAAGAAGTTGATAATACTTTAGATTCTGTAAAAAAACTTATGCTTTTGCCAAGTGAAGAAACTCCTAGTATGGCGACGGTGTTGGATAAAAGTAAATTAACAGGGCAAGCTTTTTTTGATAATGTTGAAAATGGTGATAAACTTTTGATTTTTCCAAAGGCTATGCAGGCTATTATTTATAGACCAGATACAAACAAAATTATTAAAGTTGGACCAATATTTTTGAATGAGGATGGTGAAACAGTAGAGGGTAGCACTACTAAGCCAGAGGAAGTTGTGGCTGTACCTCAGCCAGAAAATATTAAAATAGCTTATTATAATGGTACCTCTGTTGTTAATTTATCAGCTCAAACAGAGAGTATGGTAAAAGTAGCTTATCCAACATATCAGACTGCCGTAGTTACCAATGCTACAAAAAATGATTATAAAGAAAATATTATCATTGATTTGTCTGGAAAATATAGCAATGAAGTAACTGAAATCTCTAAATTAATAAATGCTAAAGTACAGACTTTACCAGAGGGTGAAATAAAACCTGATGCTGATATTTTAATTATTTTGGGTAAATAGTTTTCTATGAAAAGACAAATAACAATCTTTTTTTCTCTTTTGTTATTTGCCTTTTTTTTGCCTAAGATTATTTTATCTGCTACTGGTACTATTTTGGTTAATCATTCTTATGCTTGGAGTAATAATGTTGGTTGGATAAATTTCAAAGATACTATAATAGGGGATAGTGCCTTGTCTGGTTATGCTTGGTCTGCTAATAATGGTTGGATAAAAATGAATCCTAGCAATGGTGGTGTTTTTAATAATGGACAAGGTGTATTGTCTGGTTATGCTTGGGGTGAAAACTTGGGTTGGATAAATTTTTCTGGGGTAAGCATTGATTCTAATGGTAATTTTGTTGGTACGGCTAGTGGAGATTTGATTGGTTTCCTTAATTTTGATTGTACAAATTGTGATGTGCAGACTGATTGGCGTGTTACACCTCCAACAGGAGGTGGTGGCGGTGGTGATACTACACCTCCACCAGATGAGGATCCACCACCAGAAGAGGTACATGATATGCCAATTGGTTCAGTGCAAATAAATAGTGGTGCTAGTTATTCTAATAGCCGGGATGTTACTTTACAACTTGTGAGTGATTATACCGATAGTTATGCTATAGCTGTGACTAATGATTTTAGTTCGGCTACTTATGTCGCTATTACAAATTCTGTTTCTTTTAGTTTGCCAAGTGGTGATGGTAACAAAACTGTTTATGTAAGTCTCAAAAATCAATATGGTACTTATGTAGCTTCTGATTCTATTATATTGGATACTATTTCTCCAAATTCTCCAGTTATTGCTCAGATAGATAATGGCGTAGAAAATGGTATTGCTATACGCCCTCCAAAACTATATGGTACGGCTGAAGCTAATTCACAAATTATAATTACCAAAACAACAGTAGGTGCTCAGACATCTGGTTTTTCTTTAGCAGATGTTACAACTTATTATGCAACTACTAATGCTCAAGGAAGTTGGAATTTTACTTTTGCTGCTATATTTGCACCTGGTAATTATGCAATTTCAGCTAAGGCACAGGACGCTGCGGGTAATATAAGTTTATCTTCTGTAGTCAGTAATTTAGTAATTCCACTAGTGGTAACTCCACCAGAAGAAGATCTTCCACCTGATGATGATAATCTTCCACCAGATGAAGATTTACCACCAGATGATACTCAGCCTCCAGATGAAACAGGTGAAAATGATACAGGAAATCAAGAAAATACTAATAATACTAATGATAATACTGGTAGTAGTAATGGCTCTGAAAACAATTCATTGGATGGTAGTGGAAGTGCTACTACTTCAACGCCAGAAAAATTTTTTACTAGTAGTACGATACCTAATATAATAAAAGAAGTTAGTAATGTCGTTGATAATGTGAGTAATCAGGTCAGTATTATTACTGAAAATATAACTAAAAATATTTCTACTTCAGTAGAAGTAACTACTA
This sequence comes from Patescibacteria group bacterium, assembly GCA_028687045.1. Lineage (GTDB taxonomy): Bacteria > Patescibacteriota > Patescibacteriia > Magasanikbacterales > UBA922 > UBA1557. The sequence continues at coordinate 9,729 of JAQUAW010000025.1, read as the reverse complement.
AAAAATTTGTAGATACAGCTAAAAATGTTAGTAAAAAAATTGTAGAAGTGGTAGAGCTTCCTGAAGTTCAAAATGTAAACAAAAATGTTGTTACACCTGTGGTTACTACTGTTACTGTAGTCAATATCGCATCTTCGGGTTTTGGTATGGCGCAGGTTGTCAATTTTTTACGTGTATTTTTTGGTCAATTTTTCTTAGTATTTAGACGTAAAAAACAAAAAAAATGGGGTGTTCTTTATAATTCTTTTACAAAAAAACCTATTGATTTGGCTACTATACGTTTGGTTGATAGCAAAACTGGTAAAATAGTTAGATCGGTAGTTACTGATACTGAAGGCAGATACATTTTGACAGCTTATCCTGGTGATTATAAAATAGTAGTTTTCAAAAATGGTTTTGAAGGTTTTTCTAAACATTTACAAGCTTTGAGTGAAGATAGTGCTTTTATAAATCTTTATCATGGCGAAATTATCAAAGTAACTGACGAATCTGAAATAAATTACAACATCCCTCTTGATCCGATAGAGGATAACAAAAGTTACATACAGGTTATTAAAGACAAAATTTATAAGTCTGTAAGATTAGTGATTAGTTCTATTGGTCTTGTTTTTAGTATCGCTTCTTTTGTTATTACGCCTGTTTGGTGGGTGGGTGCGCTGGTTATTTTCCAAGTTTTACTTTACATCAGTATACGTCATTTTTCTTACAAAAAATTACCAAGTTCTTTTGGTGTTATTACGACAGAAGGTAATTCAAAATCTTTAGCAAATGTAGCTGTTCGTGTTTTTGACGCTACTTTTAATAAATTGGTAGAGACGACAGTTTCGGATCATAAGGGAAGATATGCTGTGCTTTTGGGACCTAATAAGTATTATGTTACTTATGAAAAAAATGAGTACAAAAAGAAAAAGAGTCCTTTGTTGGATTTTTCTAGCAAAAGTATAGAGAGTAATGGTGGAATTTTAGTAAGAGATGAGTCTTTGGAAGAAGAAAATCCAAGTAAAAAATAAAAATATTATTTTGTATAAAAAAACATTGTTATAATAATACTGTTTTTTATTTTATAAATTCTAAATAGTATAATTTACTGACCCATTGCTCTCAAAACAACGTTTACTGTTTTTAGCAAGATAGAAATATCCAAAAGTATTGATCTGTTTTTGATATAGAATAAATCGTATTGGAATTTTTGAAGTGAAGTTTCTAGATTGGCAGTATAGTGTTCTTGAGTTTGTGCCCAGCCAGTGATGCCAGGTTTTATAACATTTCTTATGTTGTAATAAGGCATTTGTTTTTCTAAGTCAGCACTGATTTCTGGTCTTTCGGGACGAGGACCTATGACTGTTATTTCTCCTTTTATCAAATTTATAACTTGTGGAAGTTCATCAAGTCTGGTTTTTCTGAGTATTTTACCTATGGAAGTTATTCTTTTGTCATTTTTTTGAGCAAATTCAGCCCCGTGAATTTCAGCACTACCATCTTTGGATAGGGAATACATTGTACGAAATTTATATATCCAAAATGTTTTTCCATTTTTACCGAGTCTTTTTTGTTTAAAGAATATTTTACCTTTGGAATTTGTTTTTATGGACAGTGCTATGAATGGTAACAAAATTAGAAAAAATGTTCCAAAAAAAAGAATAGAAAAAAACTCTATTAGTCTCGTGAATTTGTTGTAGATTGGTTTGTCTAGATCAGATAGATATTGTAAAAACCAAGTTTTATAAAAAGCTGAAGGAGGAATTCTACCTGTGATACTTTCATAAAAACTGGAGATATTGATTATTTTTATCTGTTTGAAGAGTAGTTTATAAAGTTCTTGGGTTATTTCTTCTTCTTTGTTTAGGTTGTTATTAGTGATTATGATTTCAATTTTTTCATCATCAATTATTTTTTCTAGATTATAAAAATTTTCATAAATTTTTATATCTTGATATGCGTTTTCTATTTTTTTTGAGTCATTATTTAGGATAGCTTTGACATTGTAACCTAGCGTTTTTTGTTTATTTAGGATATCAATAATTTCAGATACTTCAGATGTATAATTTAAAAATAATACATTAGTTTTTAGTTTTTTATTACTTAATATATTTATATATATTTTACGCCATAGATAGATAAAAAGATAAGCAATAGATATTGTAAGAACAAGGATTGTCTTTGGATTTATATTTCTGCTTGGTAAAATATAGAAAATAACAATACTAACTAAAAATGATGAGAATGCTGTTTGTAGGAAGATAATAGTTGATTTTTTTGAGCTTATTTTTTTTAGGTCATAAAGACCATTGATATAGTTCAACATCAACCAAACTAAAAAGATTACTATAAAAAGTGGTAAGTTTTCTTGTAGTTGTCTTTTGTTTTCTAGTTCTAGATTGCGGATAATCAAAGATATCCAAAGAGCTACAAAAAATAGGGATAAATCTCCAATTAGTAGTATTAATTGTTTTAGTCTGTACCAAAATTTCATATTTGTCAGTGTTAGTTATTTTTGCTATACTATACATGAATAATTTAGCATAAATTAGTATAAAAAACAAGTTATGAAAGTTACTGTATATATTTTGACAATTGTTACTGTTCTTTTTTCTCCAATTTTAGCTTTAGCTAAAACTCCGAATGATCCTTATTTTGCGCAGTGGTCTTTTGAAGATACTGGTGTTTATACTGCGTGGGATTATACTACGGGTTCAAAAGATGTCATTGTTGCCATAATTGATAATGGATTTGATACATTTCATCCTGATTTGAAAGATAATCTGTGGGTTAATCAGCAGGAAGTAGAAAATAATGGCATTGACGATGATCAAAATGGTTATATAGATGATTATTATGGTTGGAATTTTTTGGATGATAATAATGATCCAAAACCAAATGTTGGAACTTTGACTAGTAGTGAAAAAGAAGAAGGTGTGTTTAATCATGCCACTTTTGTAGCTGGTATTATTGGTGCCAAAGGTAACAATGCTTTTGATGGTGCTGGTATAAATTGGGATGTAAGACTTATGAATTTGAAAGTTATCGGCAACGATGGAGTTGGTGATTTTGAACCTTTGGTTAAGGCTATTCATTATGCTGTTGAGAATGGGGCTAATGTTATCAATATAAGTATGGTAGGTGAAGGTAATGAGGAACAGCTTCAAGGAGCTATTGATTATGCTTATCAACATAATGTGTTGGTAGTAGCTGCTGCCGGAAATAATATGCTTGATTTGAACTATTCTGGGCAATATCCTGTTTGTTCTGATGAATTTTTGTCAAATGATGAAATTTTGGGGGTGAGTGCGATTGACCAAAATCATCATTTAGCATTTTTTTCTAATATTGGTTCAAAGTGTATAGATATTACAGCTCCGGGAGTTGGAATTCGTTCTACTTTACTTTTTTCTCCGACTAATGGTTTGTCAGATTCTTATAGTGTAAAAAAATCTTGGAATGGTACCTCTTTTGCGGCTCCTTTTGTAAGTGGTGCTGCTGCTCTTCTAAAAAGTATTAAACCAAGTCTGACAGTTTCACAAATAATTGATACTTTGTTATCAACTGTTCATCATACCCCAAGTGATGATGAAGTGGTTTACGCGAATTTATTTGGATCGGGCTTATTGCAGATTGATAAAGCTGTAAAAAGTATTTTTAGTATGCAAGATATCAAAAAACCTGCAGACAATACTTCAATTATCAATATTAAAAATGATAAAGTAAATTCAATTTTGAAAAATACGGATGTAGCTTTGGTTTCTAGTAAAACAGGTAAAAAAGAAATTGTTTCCAAAAATATAGCAACTGAATCTCGAGATATTTTTGTAGGTCTAGAAGATGTTTCTCTTCTTCAAAATTCTGATGGTATCTTCCAAAATGTCACTTTGTCATCAGGTGAAAATGGTCAAAAGGTTATAAATTTTTATGATGATAACTTGCGATTTTTGAAAAACATAGAATTAAATTTATTTGGCAATTATGATTTGGCGGTAGGATATATAAGTGAAGATTTGCGAATTGTTTTGTCACCAAAAGATTCAAGCGATGTTTATTTTTATATTTTTGATGATAGTGGCAAATTGCTAAAAACTTATCGTAAAGACGTTAAACATGAGGGTGCTAGTGTCTATGTAGAAAATGGTAATATAAGTTTGGCTTATGTGAAAGATAATAAAACAAATTTGGAAGTTTTAGATTATAGTCTTAATGTACAAACTAGTTTTGCTGTTAATAATATTTTGGCTGGTCAACTTATGGTTTTGGATTTGGACAATAATGGTAGTGATGAATATATGCTTTCTGCTAGAGCTGGCAGTCAAGCTTGGTTTAGAGTATTCAATAGCAAAGGTCTAGAAGTTTATAACATTAGAGTTTATCCATCTTTATATAAGAGTGGTTTTCATTTTGCTGTAGCTGATTATAACGGTGATGGTAGTCTTGATTTTGTTTTTACACCTACAACAAGTGATACACCCGTGGTTGTGACTTTTTTGTCTGGTGAACTGATAACTGGTAGATTTCCTTTTAACAATGTAGATTACGGACAAATTTTTACGATGTTAGTAAAAAATAAATAATTTTATCTTTTTAATTATATGCAAAACAATACACCGATTTTTGAAAAGAAAAATGTCTTAGTTACTGGTGGTGTTGGCTTTATTGGTTCTCATCTGTGTGAAAGATTATTGAAAGAAGCTAATGTCATTTGTATGGATGATTTATCAAATTCAGATATTTCTAATATTCAACATTTGCTTCAATATCCTGATTTTGAATTTATTAAGTATGATGTCAATGAAAAAATAGATTTGAAAGATTTTCCAGAACTAGACAAATTCAAAGTACGTTTTCAAGGTATTCAAGAAATTTATCACATGGCTTGTCCTACAAGTCCAAAGAATTTTGAAAATTTGAAAATTCATTCTCTTTGGGCTAATTCTAAAGCAATGCTCAATACTTTGGATTTAGCAGTAGATTATCGTGCTAAATATGTTTTTGGTTCTAGTTCAGTAGTTTATGGACGAGTAGACGAAGAAAATAAGATTTTTGCTGAAGATCATGAAGGCGTAGTCGATCATTTGTCACCACGCAGTTGTTATGATGAGGGCAAGAGGTTCGCGGAAACTTGTGTTGAAACATATAAACAAGTTTATGGTCTTGATGCTAAGATGGCTCGTATTTTCACTACTTATGGTCCTCGTATGAAATTACGTGATGGACTCTTAATACCAGATTTTATTTTGAATGCACTTGACGGCAAGGACTTGGTGATATATGGTGATGGAGAGATAACTCAATCTTTGTGTTATGTTTCTGATATGGTAGATGGTTTGGTACGTCTTATGGGAACTGGTCCAGATATTGCTATTGTTAATTTAGGTTTGGATGAACCATATAAGATGTCAGAAGTAGCAGAAAAGATTATTCAAATGACTAATTCTAGTTCAAAAATAGTTTATGAAGCACCTTTGGTTTTTTTGACCAAAAAAGGTTTGCCAGATTTGCGTCGTGCCAAAGAAAATTTGGATTGGATTCCTTTGGTACGTTTGGAAGATGGTTTGCATAGAACTATTGAATATACTTTGGCTAATAAAGAAAATTTAGCCTTGAGAAGTTAAAAATTATGTTTATTGCTATTGTTCCTGCTTATAATGAAGAAAAAAGAGTTGGAGGTGTTGTAAAAAATTTATTATCTCATGTAGATAAAGTTGTTGTTGTTGATGATAAATCTTTGGATAATACTATTTTTGAAGCTGAAAAAAATGGCGCTTTTGTTTTGAAACACAATATAAATCTAGGTCAGGGAGCTGCACTCGAGACTGGACATGAATATGCTAGAAAATTTGAAGCTGATTATGTTTTGCATTTTGATGGTGACGGTCAGTTTGTGGTAGATGATATTGTGCCGGCACTAAATAGATTGAAAGAAACTAATTCAGATATCTTGTTTGGTTCTAGATTTTTGGATGATAGAACAAACTTGCCTTTTCTAAAAAAATATTTTATTTTACCAATAGGTAGATTTGTAAATAAAATTTTTGGTGTTGTACCTTTGAAAGATTCTCAAAATGGTTTTAGAATTTTGAATAAAAAAGCCTTAGAAAAAATTGTCATTACCCAAAATCGTATGGCACATGCTACCGAAATTATGGGTTTGACCAAAGAACATAATTTGAAATTTGTGGAATTTCCTGTGCAAGTGATTTATCATGAATATGGTCAAGGAATGAGTGGGGGATTCAAGATTGTTAGAGATTTGATTTGGGGAAAATTTTTGAAATAATTTATGAAGCAAATACAGTTTGTCAGCAAATACTCCCGATAAATACGGGACACGGAGCAGATTCAGCTTTTTTATTTTGAAAATAAACATTTATTTGTAAATATTAGTTTTAAATCGTTTTACTTTATACTTTTAACTTTTTCGCTTTGGGCGGAATGAAATTTTATGCTATTATTACTTTTCAAAATTATATTTGCTTTGTTTTCACTCTCAGCTATTCTTACTGTTTGGCAGAAAAAACAAAAAACTTTATTAGGTAACAAAGCCACTTTTTTTTGGATTGTATTTTGGTTAGCTTTGACTTTGGTAGTTTTTTGGCCAAATAGTACTCAGATTTTGGCTGACTATATTGGTATTGGTAGAGGTGTAGACTTGGTAATTTATGTTTCTATTGCTTGTATTTTTTATTTAATATTTAAGATGAATTTGAAAATAGAAGGATTGAAAAGAGATTTGACAGATGTTGTGAGAACAGAAAGTCTAGAGAGTAAAAAATAATTTTTTATTTAGGATTTATGAATTTGGATTTTTAAATATGAAAATAGCTCATATTGTTTGTACATACCCACCATACTATGGTGGCATGGGAAATACAGCTTTTCAGATGGCTAGTTTTTTGTCTTTATTAGGCAATGAAATAGAAGTCTTTACACCACAATATAATTTCAATGAAGAAAATATTGAAGAAAGGAAAGACTTTGCCAGTCGTTTGAAATCTCCTATTTATTATGGTAATGCTGCTTATTTACCAAGTATAAAAAAAGAATTAGATAAATTTGATTTGATACATTTGCATTATCCTTTTTTTGGTACAGCTAATTTGGTAAGAAAATGGAAATTGAAGAATCCTCAAAAACCTTTGGTGATTACTTATCATATGGATACAAGAGGGGACGGACTCAAAGGTTTTGTTTTCAAAATGTATGCCAAATTTTGGATGCCAAAAATTCTAGGCGTGGCTGACAAAATTTTAGTTAGTTCTTTTGATTATATTGAACATAGTGATGCTAGCAAATTTTTTCTTGCCAATAAAAATAAATTTGTAGAGTTACCTTTTGGTGTGGATATAAATGATTTTGTACCACGCCCAAAAAATGATGAATTGATTGTAAAACATAATTTACAAAAAAATTTACCAACAATTTTGTTTGTTGGAGGCATGGACATTGCACACTATTTCAAGGGTATTGATGTTTTACTAAAAGCACTTTATTTATTAAAAGAAAATAATTTTGAAGTACAAACAATTTTTGTTGGTGATGGTGAGTTGAAAGATAAATTTATTTTACAAGCCAAAGGAATGGGATTGGAAAACAATGTAAGGTTTGTCGGCTTTGTTTCCAATGGAGAATTACCATTGTATTACAACTTGGCTGATTTATTTATTTTACCATCTATCAATACTGCTGAAGCTTTTGGTGTAGTATTACTCGAAGCGATAGCCAGTGGTGTGCCTGTGATTGCTAGTAATTTACCAGGGGTAAGGACTGTCGCTCAAGATGGTGGAGAGGTTTTTACTGTAAAAAAATATGAAGAATTAGCAGTTTTAATAAAAGATTATTTTTCTAAACCAGAAAATATATCAATTTATAAAAAACAAGTTAGAGAAGTAGCTGTAGCTAAATATGCTTGGGTTAATATTGTAAAAAAATTGAACATTATTTACAAAGAGCTTGTTGATAAGCAATAATTTTGGTATAATAGTATAGAGAGATTAATCAATTAATCTAATAATCAAAATCTTATGGGTAAATTCAAACATGGGCTATTTCTTGGTGGATTACTTGGTGCTGGCTTAGTCTGGCTTAATGCTACCAAAAAAGGCAAAGAAGTTAGAAATGATCTTATGGACAATGCTGCTACTGTTTATGCTGAAGTAAAAGAAAAGGTCATCTCTTCAGAAGGTTGGGACAAAATGACAAAAACAAAGTATTACAAATTTGTTGAACAAACGGTCAACAAGTATGCTGTAGAAAATGATTTGCTAGATAGTATGCGTGATATGATTGAAAGAGTAGTCAAAGCTCAATGGAAAAATTTATCCAAAGAAGCTCCAAAAAAGAAAGTTAGCAAGAAATAATAACATTATCAAAAAACTCCTAAAATTAGGAGTTTTTTTGTGGTTTACCACGAGACACCGTAGGTGTTTTTCGTGGGCGTGCTTGGAATCGAACCGAGGACCTCAACATTATCAGTGTTGCGCTCTAACCAACTGAGCTACACGCCCTTATAAATTGCTAGGCTATTATAGACTATTTTGAATTTTTTTTCAAGTCTTTTATCCAGAGCCTTGTTTTTTTGATTTTGTACTTTTGTAAATCCGCCTAGATTCTCTGTTTTGGGCGGAGAACTGGGGGACCTCTATCCCAACTAATCAAAATCAATATAATATTCCATGCCTGCTGGCATGTAACCAACTTTTTAGAGTCTTGTGACCGCAAGAGGATTCGAACCTCTGACCTCTACAATGTCAATGTAGCGCTCTAGCCAACTGAGCTATGCAGTCATATTAATGCTTTATTTTTTTAGTTTTATCGTGATCAATGTAATGTTCCCTGCCTGCCGGCAGGCAGGTAACCAACTGAGCTATATGGTCCCAAAATTTATGTGGATTACTATATAATATTTAGGACGAAATGTCAATGTTTTTGATATTTTATGTGACGTTTAAGAATATCTGATGTTTGCAAAAATACTTGTGGTATTATATCGAAACTAAATCAATGTAGCTAATTAATTTGATATTATTTTCTTTTAGAAATTTATTAATTTCTTCGATTTTTTTTATATCAAGTTCACGTTCTTTGTTTAGGCTGGATTTACAATTTTGGTCATATGAACCTGGATGAAACAAAATTTCATAACTTTCACCATCTTTAAAATTCTCAATTGTTTGTTGCAATTCATCAAAACTCATTCTAGTTCCACTCAAGACTTCATTTTTAGTTTTTACAACATCGTCAATATCAAATTTGTGATTTCGGCAAGGAATATTTTTTTCTTTACAAAATTCTATGATTGAGGGATAAGATTCTTTTAAGAATGTAGATTTGTGTAAATCAATATGGTTTGGACTAAATCCAAAAATAGAAAAAAATTTTCTGTACTGTCTTTCTATTTCTGGTTTGAAATTATTGTTAGAAAATTCTAAATGAAGTCCTATACTCAAGTTATGAGATTTTGTTAGTGTCAAAAGTTCACTGATTTGATTAGACTGTTCATTATTTACCCAATTTACCATCACCGAAGTAGAAGAAATTAATCTATTTTTTATCAACAACAAAATAGAAGTATTAAATATTTTGCTATATCCGAAGTCATCAGCATTGATTATCAAGTATTTCATAAAGAAAATAATATCAAATTTTTATAATAAAAGATTATTCTGATTATCAAACAAACATGTTTTATCTATATTAAGCAATAAATTATAATGAATATATCAAAATAACGGGTATTTTGCA
>JAQUAW010000052.1 GCA_028687045.1 Patescibacteria group bacterium | reverse complement strand
CCAATATAAATTACTCTATTAATACTAGCAACAATATAAACATAATAATATTTCCCCCTCCTACTTATCATAAAAAATATAATTATTTTAAAAAGATTTCTCTTCGTCGTTTGACTCCTCATCGAAATGAACTTTGATAATATTTATGATTGTGTCGCCACTTCCACAAATATTTAACCCAACTATTCGCATGAATACGAGCTAATTTATTTTTAAAAATTGCCTTAAAAAGTCCAGGAATTTTTGCAGACTCTCTAGTGTGTACATGATTTATTATTATGTCATGCACATAATAAACTGGATAATTTTTTTCCCACATACGATGACACCAATCAGCATCTTCCAAATACATAAAATATTTTTCATCAAAAAATCCAATATCATCAGCAACTTCTTTTCGTACAATCATCGCTGCTCCCAACACCCAATCTACAGGACGAGTAGAATTATGATCAAAATCTTTCATTTCCAATTTGTCAGCATGTTTCTTGACCCACTTATATTTTTTATCAAAATTTATTTGTTTCAAAGGTTTGATAAGAATAGATGGCAAATCAAAACGGTAGCAAGTGTATTGCAATGTATCATCCATATGCAAAAGCTTTGGACCAATACAAGCAATCTTAGGGTGACTATCCATGAATTCCACAATTGTCTCAATCGTTCTAGAATTTTCTGGAATCAAAGTATCTGGATTCATAGCAAAATAATAACGTGCTTCTGTATTTCTAAAACCCAAATTATTACCTTTACCAAAACCAACATTACCTAGAGCGTCAACATAATTCACTTTTGGAAATTTGCTTGCAAATTCTTCTTTTATATTATCTTCATTCAAAGAGTTATCTACCACAGTAATCTGCACATCATATTTACAATTTTGAATATCCAAAAACAACGAAGCAATCGCTTGGCTGATATCATCTCTTCTTTTATAATTTACAAATACAATATTTATATCTTTCATAAAATTATATTAATTCCCCTGCGATATTATTAGACATAATACTGTCTATTTCTTCTATAGTACTAGCTTGTGGCAAAGCCCACATAAGCTTGGTAACCGCAGCTTCAGTCGTCATATCATGCGCTGAAATTGCCCCAGCTTCTTTAGCTTTTAGACCAGCTTCATATGCTTCCAAATGTGTTTTTCCTCTTTCCATTTGATTGGCTATAAGTACTACAATATTTTTTTCACGAGCTTTGATAATTCCAGGAATAATTGATGTTTCCAAAAAAGGCACATTGCCAGGACCAAAGCCTTCAATCACAATAGCGCGAATATCCAGAGAAAGTAAATGCTCCAAAATATCAGGATTAAAACCAGGAAATAATTTTATCACTACAATACGTCTATCAAAATCTATTTTAGCCTCTAGTTCACCATTATGTCTCTTATGGCACCATTCATTAAGCACAATTGGTCTACCAAGTTCTCCCAATTCAGGAAAATTTGGTGAATGAAAAGCAGCCACAAAAGATTCATGATGTTTTTTGGCTCTATTACCTCGCAATATCTGATTTGACATTACAATACAAACTTCAGCAATATCTAGACTAGCTGTCATACAAGCATAAAGCAAATTATTACGAGCGTCAGACCCAATTTCGAGCAATGGTATAAGTGAACCAGTGAAAACAACAGGTTTCCCTAAATTCCCCAAAGCATAAGACAAAGCACTAGCCGAATAAGCCATAGTATCAGTTCCTTGAGCTACCACAAAACCATCATAATCATGATATTTTGCTAAGATAATTTGTGCTAGCTTGATCCAATGATCTGGTACCATATTGGAACTATCCACATTTGCCACCAATTCAAAATCAATATCAGCAATTTCACTCAGCTCTGGTATATTATTCAATACTTCAAGTGCTGACTGAGCAGGTTGCAAAGCCCCAGTTTTGGGATTTGGCACCATACCGATAGTACCACCAGCAAATAATAATAAAATCTTTGGTTTCATATTAGTTCCACCATTTTCTTAATTCTTTATAATTTACATTCCTCATTTGTTTTGTTTCTTCTCTACGTTGTTTCAAAAATTTTCTATTTTCCCAAATGACAGACAAGCCTTTTAAGACCTTTCTATCAAACAACAAAAAGTAAACAAACTTCTTTAATTCATACCATATTATAAACAAAAAATCAAGACTAAAGTTCTTACCATATTCATTTTTATAAAGTGTCATCAAATGATTTTTATAGCTATTATACTTAACCCACTGCGATTGTTTTTTCTTATTTTCCATGGCAGTCTTATCCCCTAATTTTTCCTGACCATGTGCAGATCTATCATGATAAACCACAGTATCAAGTAAAACAAAAGATTTGAAACCAGCAATACGCAAACGCCAAGCCAAATCTACATCTTCTTTGTAAGATTCATATAAATTATCAAAGAAGTTACCATCTGAAAATTTTACGTTTTCGATTGCACTTCTGCGTAACATTGGCAAAGCACCAGAAACACCAAAAACTTCAAGGGCTTCATCGTGTGTACGAAATGACAATTCCATTTTGGCTTTTTTATCATCCCAATCTTTGCCAACATATTTTTCAACCACACGTCTACTTTTCATTACTTTGAGTCCCAATGAATCTACATAATTTGTTAAGCTCTCAGAAAAATCAATATCTATTTGATTAAAATTCCATTTCATCAGTCTTGGCGTAACAGCTGCTACGTCTTTATTTTCATTAAGAAATTTTACAAGTTTCTCCAAAACATCCGGCATCAAATACATATCCTGATTCAACAAAAGAAAATATTCACTCGTTCCTCGTTCCTCGTTCCCCACTTGCCCGCCGGATGGGAGGGTTCCCCTATAAAGTTCATTATGTCCGCCTGCAAAACCTATATTTTTTTTACTATCTAAATATTCATAAGGAAGATCAAAATTTTCTAATTCTTTTTTTATGAGTTCAGCAGTATCATCACTAGAAGCATTTTCCCAAACAAAAAGTTTCCAATCTTTATAAGTTTGTTTTTTTAGAGAATCAAAAAGATAAGGAATGTATTTACTTCCGTTCCAAGTTACTAAATGTATAGAAAGTTTTGTCATAAAAAATATAAATAGCACACAGATAACACGGATCTAACGGATCAAATAGATAAAAATCTGTGATTATCTATTTAATCTGTGTCATCCGTGTTCTATTACGTAATTTATTACTAATAAAAACCATAAAAATTCCCACAGGTCTCGCCAACCAAATCCACATCCACTTATACCACGCTTCCCATTTCTGAAAATACGTCAGCATACTTCTAGTAAAATTCTTTTGCTTCCAAAGACTTTCTTGCTTTTTGAAACTTTGTCCGACATAGTCTACAGCCGTAATCACCGGACTGTACATTACTTTTAGTCCCATTTTTTTTACCTCACGACAAATATCTACATCTTCATACCAAATATAATATCTTGGGTCAAAAGCAAAACCAAGTTTCTCTACTACTTCACGACGCATCAGCATAAATGAACCACGCACTGAGTCAACCTCTTGTTCTTTACTTCCATCAAAATCTTTCATCAAATATTTGTCCATCATTTTTGGAAAAATATGTGGTAATTTCAAAATAAGAGCGACTTGTTCCCAAACTTTTGGCAATCTGCGAGGCTTTGCATCTTCGTTTAATTTTTCATTTTCCTCTACCAATCTTGGACTAACGATTCCTACATCTTTTCTTTTTTCCAGCCAGTCAACTATTACATCCAGACTTCCCTCTTCTACTTTCATATCAGGATTGAGAAAAAGTAAATATTCTCCAGTACTAATTTCTACACCTTGATTGTTGGCATGAGAAAATCCTTTGTTTTCTGTATTAGCAATTACTTTGACATTTGGCACAGACTTAGCAATTTCAACAGTTTTATCAGCTGAGGCGTTGTCCACCACGATTTGTTCAAATTCTAAATTTTTACAACCAAAAATCACTGACTTTAGCTGTCGCTCTATTTGCTTTTCATTGTTCCAGGTGACGGTGATGATGGATAGTTTCATAGTTTTTACACAATCCCAAGTCGAGAATACGATGAGGGATCTTTCTTAAATCTAAATTGAAGAGTTAAAACTCACAAACAAAGTATAAGACATTCTTCTTATACTCATGTATATTATCTTATTTTGCCCTAAAAATCAAGCACAAAAAAACAACTCTTTTTGAGAGTTGTTTTTCAAAATTTTATCTCAATGTTTCCAAAATAGCTATTGCTCCTTGTAATCTACCAATCATTAAATTAATACTTTCGTCATACCAACTCC
>JAQUAW010000051.1 GCA_028687045.1 Patescibacteria group bacterium | reverse complement strand
GGTGGTTTGTCATAATAAGAACCAACAGTTTTTCCACGAATCTCTTTTACAATAGATTCTTTGATATCTGCATCTTTATTATAAATTCGTGTTGTTGTAGCATCAACTTTTAAGATACCATTTTCAACATTTTTTGTCTCAAAAAATATATGATAGCTTCCTTTTTGTGGTGTTGCAACTTCAATCGTATCTTTTAAGATTTTTCCTTTTAAAATAATGTCATCAAAATCTCTCACCCAAGCTTCTGAACCATTAATATCGTTTAATTGTTTTGATTTTTTAAAAGTGCCATTTTTTACAGTAAGTTCTTTATATCCTGCTTTTTTTTCACTTACACCAGCACAACAACTAGCCTCACCCTCTTTCTTTTCTTCTAGCCATATTGAAGCATTTAAAAGAATTGGTAATAAAAGCACTGCAAAAACAGTGCTTTTTAATTTTATGAACTTCATTTAGAAGCTCATTTTAATTGTCGCCATTGTTGTTCGACCAGGAGATACATAATACTCTGTATAGCTTTTATCAAACAAATCATCTATAGAAAGTGAAGCTTCAAAATTTTTACTTATTTGTTTAGATAATTTTAAATCATAAATTGTATAGCTATCGTATTCAGCTGTATTTGCATCATTACTATATCTATTGCCAACATAACGAATAGATAATTTGCTATCTACAAAATTTGGGTTGGAATATGCCAAACTCATTGAGCCTTTATGTTTTGGAACTTCAATTAAATATTTACCTTCAAGGGCAGTATTTTGTGTATATTCAACAATTTTTGACTCATTATATGTATAGTTAGTTAAAAACTGAAGTTGTTCACTAAAAGGATAAGACACATCAAGTTCAAGACCTTTTATCTTGACTTTCCCAACATTTGTTTTTGTTTGTGCGACTGTGAAAGGAAGAGTTGCTGGTGTTGATACATAATAAAAAAAATCTTCTGCATAACTTTGATATGCTGTAGCATTTATTTTTCCACTTTCAAGAAATTTTTGGTCAATACCTATTTCATAAGAAGTTACACTTTCTGGCTTAAGGTCTGGATTACCATACCAAATTTTTGTGCCAGAAACAAAAGTATTGTACATATCAGAGAGTGTAGGTGATCGATAAGCCGTACCTGCAGAGGCTCGAAATGAAGTATTATCTGTTAAATGATGCACAATACCAATTTTTGGGCTGAATCCATTAGTTGAAGTCGTTTTATAGTATGTATCCGTTGGAGTTAAACTACTATCATACCAATGTCCATCATAATTTGTCCAAGAATCATATCTCCCACCAAGGTTAACAATCCAATTTTCTCCTATAAAGATTTCATCTTGTAAAAATAAACCTATATATTTTTGTTTACCTTCAACTTTAATATCTTTTCCAGTTCCATCTATGTAATGGTTTAATCTGTCAATGCTTCCTTGTCTTAAATCAATTCCAGCTACAAATGTACTTGTGCCAAATAATGCATCATCCGTAAATGGGATTGTACCTTGAATTGTACCTCCACGATCTACATTCGTATTTGAACTTTCGTATTGAACTGCAGTTTTGGCAGTATTGGCAGAATCATAATCACTATATTCATCTTTACTAAATGCCTTAATTATTAATTCTGTTTCATTTTCAAATTGTTTTGTGTACCCAATTGTATATGTTTTTTGTTCTTGATAAAATGGATTATACTCAGGTATAGGAAGAGCTCCTGTAGTTTGATTATCATAATATGAACCTGAGATAAACATTGATGCTGTATTGTCTATATCGTATGTTAACTTACCATTTAAATTATTTCTTTCAGTACCTCTATCACGAGTGTAAGATTTTGTATTTGCAATTGTTTCTGCATTATATCCGTCACTTGTTGTTCTATCTCCAGAAAGTAAATAACCAAATTTACCTGATTTTCCCATTGTTGATAATGAAGCTATTTTTGTATTCATGCTTCCATAACTTAATGCAATATCAGATTTAGCTTTATCTGTAGGTGTTTTTGTAATAATATTGATAACTCCACCCATTGCACCTGAACCATACAATGCTGATGAAGCACCTTTTACAACTTCAATTCTTTTAATGACAGATACTGGAATTCTATTCCATTCAAGATCCCCACCATATAAATCATTCATTGGAACACCATCGATAAGGAGTAATACTCTTCCTTCTGTTGTTCCACCCAATCCACGCATCACAACTTTATTTGAAGTTCCAGTAGTAATAGCACCCATACTATGTTTTAAATCTAAACCTGAGACTTCTTTTAATAACTCATCCGTACTTTGTGCTACTGCTTTTTTTATATCTGCCTGAGTTATAATATCAATACTAGCAGGAACATCAATAACTTTTCTTTCTGTTTTAGTTGCCGTAACTGACATTTCTCCTAAATCAACCACTTCATCAGCATTTGCCATACCACAAACAGCGATAGCAACCAAAGATAATTTTATACTTTTCATACTTTTCATATTTTGTTTTCTCCTTAAAATTAAGAAGACACCAATTATTTAATATCACTAAAGGAACAATTAACTATAATAAAAAACGGTGTCTATGCACCTGATCCCTTGCTAACGGTCGCCAAACTTCAGGCAAGGGTTCGTAAAATCTTTCACGAATAAAATCAGATTTTTAATAGTAGTATATAAGTGTTAATTAAGTGTTAATTTTGTTCTGTTTCGATTTCAATAAAGAATTTTGCTCCAAATTCTCCATTTTTCACATAAATTTTTCCACCAAGACTTTCTACAACTATTTTATGACAAATATAAAGTCCAAGTCCAGTCCCTTTACTTTTATGTTTTGTAGTGAAATATGGCTCAAAAATATTGTCTATGATATTATTTTCAATACCTCCTCCATTATCTTCAACTGTTATAATTAGTTTATTATCAATTTTTTTCAAGGCTACTACTATCATAGGATTTTCTACTTTTTTCTCCAATAAAGCATCTTTTGCGTTATTGATTAAGTTTGTTATTACTTGAGTAAATTCCCCTTTTGCCATTGTTTTGTAATAATCTTCCGTACCTTTATTATATGTGATAGTGATATAATGATTTTTTAAACTTGCTTCCATAATAGAAAGTGTCGTTTCAATCAACTCTCCGATAGAAGTTCTTTTTGTCTCTTTATCTCCACTTTCTTTAATAAAATCCCTAAAAGTATCAATCGTTTCAGAAAGATATTTTGTATTTGCCACAATCATTTCCATATTTGGTTCAATATCTTCATCTTTAAGGATTCCATACTCATGCTTCATCGAGATACCACTCGCACAAGTTGAGATAACAGAGAGTGGTTGTCTCCACTGATGAGCTATATTGCCTATCATATTCCCTAATGATGCCATTTTTTCTGAGTAAAGAAGTTGATTTTCAATATTTTTGAGACGAGTGATATCTATAAAAGTAACAATATAGTTTCCATTTTCAAGACTCTCATCGAAATTAACTTCAATGTAAAATATATGTTCTTCATTGTTTTTATCAAAAATCTTCACTTGTCTATCTTGATTTTGATTGTTTTTTATATAATCAAACCATGAAACTCCATCCATATCTTTTAAAATAAAATTTTTTCCTTTTTCATAAACAAAGAAATCACAAATACAGCTATGTTCTTTTTTAAATTCCTCAATATCTGAGAAATCAAAAAAGTCAAGAAAAGTTTGATTTACCCTTCTTATATCATATCCATTAGTAATGATGATAAAAGATTTTTGAGAATCTAGTATCTTTTGATTATTTTCAAGTTCTGTTTGAGCTCTTTTTTTCGATAAAAACTCTCTATAAATAAAAAACATCATAAATAATAAAACTATCATTACAACGATCATCACCTGATGCAGTTCATTTAATCTATGCCGTATCGGACTATCATCTTTTGCAATCGTTATACAAGCAACAACTTCACCTGATACTTTATTGACAATAGGTATAAAAACATTTACTTCATCAATTTTCTCAAAATGGATGGTAAATGGTACACCAAATTTTATTTTTTGAGCTATCTCTTCTAATTGCTCTTTTGTTGCCACAGTCTTTTTATTTTGTGAATTACTTAAAATAGATGCATCAAGAAAAATCTTATCAAATAAAAATCCTTCCACTGGACTTTTAATATAATTTGATTGTTGTTCTGTATAAACTTTATCTTTAATCACTTTTTCACTTATAAAAAACTGTACTCTTTTTGCATCAAAATATTGAGTATAGTTCTGAATAAAACCTTTCATATCAAACGATACTTCAACACTTCCTAAATGTTCTCCATTTTTGCTAAAAAGTGGATAAACAT
>JAQUAW010000024.1 GCA_028687045.1 Patescibacteria group bacterium | reverse complement strand
CCAAAACAGGTGAACGTCTTGTCGGACAATTGGCTAAGCGTCAAGCTGTAACAAATCCAGGCAATACTTTGAATTCAATCAAGCGTCTTATTGGTCGTAGATTTGAAGACAAAGAAGTAAAAGATATTATCGAACATTCACCATATACTATTATCAAAGATGGTGAGAAATTGAAAATAAAAATGGGGGACAAAGAATATACACCTCCAGAAATCTCAGCCATGATTTTGCAAAAATTAAAAGCTGATGCCGAAGAAAAATTGGGAGAAAAAATTACTGAAGCTGTAATTACCGTTCCAGCCTATTTCGACGATTCACAAAGACAAGCTACTATTGCTGCTGGTGAAATCGCAGGATTGAAAGTTGCTCGTATTATCAACGAACCAACTGCTGCTGCTTTTGCTTATGGTTTCGACAAAAAAGGTGACCAAAAAATAATGGTTTACGATTTGGGTGGTGGTACTTTCGATGTTTCAGTTTTGGATATTTCTCATGATGGTGAACAATCAACAGTAGAAGTACTTTCAACCAATGGTGATACACATCTTGGTGGTGACGATTTCGACAAAAAAGTTATTGAATGGATTCTAGAAGAATTCAAAAAAACAGAAGGTATTGATTTGGCAAAAGATCCACTTTCATTACAACGTGTCAAAGACGCTGCTGAAAAAGTAAAAATTGAACTTTCAAGTACTGTCGACGCTGAAATCAACGAACCTTTTATTACTTCAGGTGCTGAAGGTCCAAAACATTTGAACTTGAAACTTAGTCGTGCGAAGTTGGAAGAATTGGTAAATGATTTGGTAGAAAAAACTATGGGTCCAGTTAGAAAAGCTTTGGAAGATGCCAAAATGCAAAAAACTGAAATCAATGAAATCGTGCTAGTCGGTGGTATGACTCGTATGCCTCTGGTACAACAAAGTGTAGAAAAGTTTTTTGGTAAAAAACCAAACATTAGTGTCAATCCAGACGAAGTCGTCGCTGTAGGTGCTGCTATTCAAGCTGGACAATTGCAAGGTGACTTGGGCAAAGAAATTTTGCTTCTTGATGTCACTCCACTTTCACTAGGGCTCGAAACTCTTGGTGGTGTGTCTACCAAACTTATTGATAGAAATACAACTATTCCAACTAGTAAAACTCAAGTTTTCTCCACTGCTGCTGACAATCAGCCAAGTGTAGAAATCCATGTTTTGCAAGGTGAACGTCAAATGGCTATCGACAACAAAGCTCTTGGTAGATTTATGCTTGATGGTATTCCACCAGCGCCACGTGGCGTACCACAAATCGAAGTAAAATTTGATATTGATGCTAATGGCGTGTTGCAAGTATCTGCTAAAGACAAAGGAACTGGTAAAGAACAATCAATTCGTATCGAAGCTTCTTCTGGATTATCTGATGAAGAAATAGAAAAAATGAAAAAAGATGCCGAAGCTCATGCTGACGAAGACAAGAAAAAACGTGAAATGATTGATATCAAAAATACAGCTGACACTATGATTTATACTACCGAAAAAATGATGAAAGATGTAGAAGAAAAAAAGATTGAAGTGACAGATGAAGAAAAACAAAAAGTAAATGATGCTTTGGCAAAAATGAAAGAAGTCAAAGAAAAAGATGATATTGAAGAAATGAAAAAAGTTTCTGAAGAATTGTCTACTGCTGCACAAGCTATTGGTATGAAGATGTATCAACAAGAACAACAAGCGCAGAAAGGCGCTGACACTACGCAGACAAACGCGGAAGGTGATTCAGCTGAAAAAAAGAATGAAGGTGAGTCTGTTGAGGGTGAAGTTGTTGATGATAAGAAATAAGCAAATCTAGCAGAATCAGCAAACACAGCAGATTCAGCAATTTCCTCCCCTAGTAGGGGAGGTTAGGAGGGGTTTTGTGTAAATGCTCTATACCTAAACTTTAAGAAATACTTTCTAATTGAATAGACATCTTTGCCCTGTCCCAGATTTCGGACGGGGCAAATGGTTTGTTTAATTGAAGACATTGTAGTAAAATGTAGGAATAGATTTTAGTCTGTGTGTATCAAAGAGTAGAAGAACGAATTGATTTTAGTGATTCTTTCGTCGTTTTCATTGGAGTGGTTTACGTCCTGAATGGATCAGATGATTTTAGTCTGTGTGTGTCAAAGAATAGTTTTGAGTCCTGGAAGGACGATGTGACTTTAGGCTGGTACTTTAGTACCAGTATAATAATATTTGTTTTTGGTAGTCCCGGAGGGACGATTGATAAAAAATATGTCAGATACATTCTCAAAATTATTTTTTCATGTGGTGTTCAGTACCAAAGAAAGAATAAAATTTCTTAAACCAGATTTGAGAGTTAGATTATTTGAGTATATGGGTGGAATAGCTAAGAATAATGATTTCCAAACAGTATTTACAAATTGTACTGATGATCATTTACATACGTTACTGTTGTTGAAACCAAATATGGCTGTATCAAAAGCTGTCCAACTTTTGAAAGGTGGCTCTTCAAAATGGATTCATGAAAATTTTTCAGATTTAAAAATGTTTACTTGGCAAAGTGGGTTTGGTGCTTTTTCTGTGAGTCATTCCCAAGTTGAAAAAGTTATAAAATATATTGCAAATCAAGAGGAACATCACAAGAAAATGGATTTCAAAGAAGAATACAAGAAATTATTGAAAATAAATAATATAGATTATAAAGAACAATATTTATTTTGAACACGTATTTCAGCCGTCCCGCTGGGACTGTATATTATCGTGATTTGTACACGGGTACTGAAGTACCCGCCTAAATACATGATGTCCCTCTGGGACCTGTTTATGAAAATATAAATATTCAATTTTAATTTATCTAATCGCATTTTATGGAAAATCCACAACCACAAAACGAAAATAAAGGAATACAAATAAAAGTAACTGATGAAGTCTTGGCTGGTAAATATTCCAATATGGCGCAAATCTCTCATAATAGAGAAGAATTTGTGCTTGATTTCATGATAATACTGCCACCTGCTGGCACTCTTAATTCTCGTATTATCATGAGTCCAGGACATTACAAAAGAATGATCAAAGCTATGCAAGAAAATTTGCGTAGATATGAAGAAAGTTTTGGTGAAGTAAAAGAATCAAGTGAGCCTGAAACTATTCATGGGTTTCCGGTTAAATAAATTTTATGAAGAAATTTTCAGATATAATAAAAGATTTTTTTATATGGTTGATAGAAAGTTGGCCTGGTAGGTTTTGGAATTTTTCTTATCCAGCTTTAGTATCATCTGTAATTCTTTTTGTTAGTATAATTAGTGGTTTTACAGTGTTTCATACAGATAATGTTATAGGTTTACATGTATCATTTGAAAATAGTTTACTATTTGCTTTTGGTATATTTTTTACATTATTTTTATATAAAATAGAATCAAAGAGAAATTTGGCTTTGTTATCATTAAGAATTGAAGAAAAAAAAGGTAAGCTTCTTGTTATTACAGAAAATAAACATAAAAAAAATTATGTTAAAAATATAGAAAATTATATATATTGTTCTGATGAAAATGTAACTTTTTTAGGGTATGAAGATATGACAGATTATAATTATGATAATATTTTTTTATTAGAAAATGATGGTGGAAAATGTTGGATTCATAATCAACCATTTATTACTTCAGATAATTCT
The DNA here is from genome assembly GCA_028687045.1 of Patescibacteria group bacterium. Classification (GTDB taxonomy): domain Bacteria; phylum Patescibacteriota; class Patescibacteriia; order Magasanikbacterales; family UBA922; genus UBA1557. Next base: position 15,394 of record JAQUAW010000024.1, on the reverse strand, counting down.
GTTTGTAGTGTAATGAATTATGAAAATGCGTCAAATAAAAAAATAAAAATTAAAATAGAAACACGTGCAGAAAATGCATTTTCAAAATCAGAAGAGTTTACAATTTTTTTAGATCAAAATAATAAAATAAATAAAATTTTAAATTCAAAAGAGAATAATAATTAACTATGTCCAAAGACTACTACAAAATTCTCGGTGTTGATAAAAGCGCCAGCAAAGACGAAATCAAAAAATCTTTTCGCAAGCTAGCTCACGAACATCACCCGGATAAAAAAACTGGAAATGAAGAAAAATTCAAAGAAATAAATGAAGCTTTTCAAATCTTAGGTGATGACACCAAACGTGCACAATATGATCAATATGGTTCTGATTTCGAACAACAGGGCGGTTTTGGTGGTGGTATGAATTGGAACGACTTCATGAACTCTACTCGTGGTCAAGGTGGTGGTTTTGGTGGGGCTGGTTTCGACGGGATTGATTTGGGTGATATCTTTGGTGACATCTTTGGTGGCGGTAGAAGTAGTAGAAGAGAAGCCAAAGGACAAGATATTCAAGTCACAGTGGAACTCACTTTTCGTGAAGCTATCTTTGGTGTAGAAAAAGAAGTGAGATTGACCAAGAATAATCCTTGTAAAACTTGTGAAGGCTCAGGAGCTGAGCCAGGAGCTGGTACAGAAACTTGTGGTGATTGTCGTGGTCAAGGACAAGTAAAACGTGTTCAACAGACCATTTTGGGGGCTATGCAGACTGTCGCGACTTGTCCCAAGTGTCAGGGTGCTGGCAAAATACCAAAACAAGCTTGCAAATCTTGTAACGGTCGTGGTGTCGAGCGTAGTGAATCCAAATACAACGTCAAGATTCCAGCTGGTATTTCTGACGGTGAGATGATACGACTTTCTGGCAAAGGTGAAGCTGGTGGCATTGGCGTTCATCCAGGGGATCTATACATTCGTGTTCATGCGAAAAAAGAAAATGGTTTTGAAAGACAAGATTTTGATATTTTTACCGAAATTACTATTTCTTATCCGCAAGCAGTACTTGGCGACAAAGTAGAAATAGATACTCTAGAGGGTAAGAAAAAATTAGTCATTCCCGAAGGCACAACTTCCGGACAAAAATTCAAATTGAAAGCGCTTGGTGTACCAAGACTACAACGTAGTGGACGAGGGGATCAGTATGTGACAGTTATTATTGATGTGCCGAAAAAAGTTGATCGTAAGACAAAAAAACTTTTGGAAGATTTGAGGGAAATGTTATAGAAGGCTTGAAATGCCTGAAAAGCTTAAAAGGCTATTTTGAAAAATAAAACTCCGTGATTAGCGGAGTTTTTTTAATTTTTCAATATCATCTTTATAAATATGTGCAGAAGTAATATTGGTGATTATCTTCATTTTTTGCAAATCTAGTTTTTCTTTTATGGGCTCAAATAATTTTGTAATTTCAATATAATCTGCGTAAGATTTTTTACCAATATCTTGGCTTTTGAAAGTAACTGTGATTATAAGTGTCTCATCTCTTACAATATATTGTAACATTGCCAAACATGGCACGTGTGTTGCATCTTCTTTTGGCATTAAAGTAGAAAAAATGGCGTCCATTGAGTTTTCTCTTTTTTCTAAATTGGCAAGAGAATTTTCTATTTGATTCAAACCTTGATAATCAAAAAATCTTTGTCTATAAGTATAACCGAAGCCAACATTTTCGTCTGTTTCAAAATTTTTCTTCATGTATTCTAAAATATCTTTGTCGCCGTGCTTTTCAACTATTTCGTCGTTAACATTTGGTTTATTGATTATAAGTTGTAAATTCAAAACTTCAAGCAACTCTGTCTCACGATAGTTTATTTCTTTTCCATTTTTCAAAACATATTCGACTGCTTCAAGCCAGACCTCACCAATTGTATTTTTTTCTATGATCATAATTTTAATCTTTAGGAAAGTATACTTCACCTGTTTGTGGTAGATTAAATTTTTTAACAATATACTTTATCAATTTTTTTGTAGATTGTATTTTGATTTGTTGGTTCTTATCATTATATACTTTTTTATAAATTTTAAAAAAGTTACTATCAATATTTTTTATTGTATTTTCAACTTCAAAAAATTTTGGTTGCCACGTGTAGTGCAATTTAAAAAATATATTTAACATTTTTTTCATTACATCATTCCAATGGTAAAATGCCTGGTCACTGTTTTTTTTGGAAAGTTTATGTAAAAAAGTAGTACAAAGATAACCAGCTTCAACTAAATCTTGTTTTGTTGGTTTGTTTGGTCCCAATTTCCAAATTTGTTTAGCTTTATTTTGTATTTTTTTCGTCTGTCCAGATTTGTCAAAAATGATATTTCCATTAGCAATGATAGCTAGTTCTGGGTTAGAAGTCTCTTTTCTGTTCAAATCTTGTTCTTTTATTATTTTTTCTGTAGCACAACATATATCTACTAAAAGATTTTTATAATTAAATATCTTATAATAGGATTTCCCTTGACTTATTAATACTGTAAAATCGTAGTCACTATTTTTGGAGAAATCACCATCGACTCTACTTCCAGCGTAAATAATTCCTTCACAATTAGGAATTTTTTTTAATTTTTCTAAAATTATATTTACGTTTTTATCAATATTCATAACTATATATTATCTAATTCTGAATATTTAGTTGTGTGTCCTTTAGATTTTTCTATTGGATATTTTAGTTTTGTTTTTTCTAATTTTCTTTTAAATACAGATTCTATATCTATATTTAATTCATTTGCTAATAAAAGCATGTAAGAAAAAGTATCTGAAAATTCATCTTCAATTATTTCTTTATGTTTTTCAAAATATTCTTTGCTAGATCTATCCCAAACTAAATGATCTCCTAGTTCACCAGCTTCTATGATCATTGCAAGCAACAAATCTTTTGGAGTGAAAAATTTTATCCAATCTCTTTCTTTATTGAAATCTAAAATTTCTTTTGTCATCTGCTCTAGTTGTTTCATAGTTGTTTTGTTACATGTTACGTGAATCAAGAACCTTATTCACCTCCGCGTCAGCTTCTTTATTTCCTACGCGCAAAATGTGTTTGATAGTAACTTTTTTGAATCCTTGCATTTCATTCCAAGCTTTGATAAATAATTTTTGAATGGTTGGCTCTTTTACTTTCCAGTGTCTATTTAGTTGTTCACAAACCAGCTTGCTGTCTACTATACAATCTACTTCGTCGGCTCCTAGTTCTTTGGCTTTTTTGAGACCAGAAATAATAGCCATGTATTCTGCATAGTTATTAGTTTGTTTACCCAAATATTCACCATAATTGGCGACATTTTGTCCTTCTTCATTTTTGATTACAATGCCTGTGGCAGATGGTCCCGGGTTGCCTCGTGAACCACCGTCGGTATATATCATTAATTTCATAATTTAGTAATTTTAAATTTTAAAACAATTTTAAATTTATGAATGAATTAATTTTAAAATAATTTAAAATTAAAAAATTGGAAATTGTTTTAAAATTCAAAATTTAAAATTTCTAAATTCTTTATGATTCTAAAAGACTTCAGAATCAATTAGCGTTTTTACTTTCCTAAAAATTTTTGTTTAAGAAAGATCCCTCGTCGTATTCTCGACTCGGGATGACTTATGCAAATCAACTATTGTAAGCTGTAGTTCTCTATTCCCATTCCACTCATTCAAATCAATTTCAAACACTATATCTATTTTATCACCAATTCGCAAAATTTTACACCAGTTTATTTCACCTTCTTTATCACAAAGACTCCAGCCAATAGTTTTGCGGATTTTGTTGTCTTGTTTGACTGTCAATTTCAAATGTTTGGCGTCTTTGCCGACTGTCGTCATGTCAAAGATTTCTACTTCGCGAGCCAGATATTTTGGTCGTTCATTGTTCATGCCAAAAGGTTTGAATTGATCAAGTAAATCAAAGAGTTCCCAATCAACTTCTGTTAGTCTGAGTTCGGCATCTATTTTGATTGTTGAACGCATGTCTAGATCTTTGGTTTTTTCATTATACTTTTCTATCATGTGTGCTTTGAAATCTGCTAGTTGGTCTTTGCTTGCCAAAGTGAAACCACAGGCCATTGGATGTCCACCGTATTTGAGAAACAAATCAGGTTTTTCTTGGAAAGTCTCAATAATATTGAAGCCTTCGATACTTCTGCCTGAACCCATTATTTCTTTTTCATTTTCTGACATTACCAAAGTTGGTTTGTAATATTGTTGAACGATTCTGCCAGCAATAAGTCCGACTAAGCCACCTGGCCAATCTTTGCCTACGACAAAAAGCACTGGTTTGTCTTTTTGGTCTTTTTCGATTTGTTCAATTGCTTTTTTGAGTAATTCTTCGGTAATTTCTCTACGTTCTTTGTTGTTTTGATCCAGTTCAAAAGCAAGATCAATAGCGTCAGTAGCTCTATCGGTCATCATGAGATTGTAGGCAACGTTGGCATGTTTTATTCTGCCAGCAGCATTTATTCGAGGAGCAATTTGAAAACCAATAGTGTAGGCATCAAGATTTTTTTTCATACTGCCATCTTGTTCTATGATGCGAGCTTCCATCAAAAGTTTTTGCATGCCGATTCTTTTGGTTTTGTTCAAAACGAGTAATCCATATTTGGTCAGAGTTCTTGATTCACCAATCAGTGGTACCATGTCAGCCACGCTAGAAACAGCTACCATATCTAGTAACCATTTTTCGTGAGCTTCATGTTTTTCGCCGTTTGCTAGTAGTTCATGTTTTTCTTTGTGTTTGATAAGCAAGGCTTGCATTAGTTTGAAAGCCACACCTCCACCAGACAGATTTTTGTCAGGATAAGTTTCTGTAGAAATCTTGGGATGAATTATGGCAAAAGCTTTTGGTAGTTGTGGAGGAATAGTGTGATGGTCAGTAATAATCACATCCACTTTTTGTTCATTGGCAAAATCAACTTCTTTGGTATTGCTAATGCCACAATCACAAGTGATGATAAGTTTGGCACCTTCATTTTTGAGTTCAGTGATAGCTCGTGTATTCAAGCCATAGCCATCGGTTTCACGGTGGGGAAGGAAAGCGTCTACATTATCATAACCCATGGCTTTGATAGTAGAAACAAGAATAACGGAAGCCGACACACCATCAGCATCGTAATCACCATAAATAATAATCTTTTCTTTTTTTTCTATTGCTTTCATTATCCGTTTTACTGTCTTTTTCATGTCATGAAACAAATAAGGATCATGAATATCTTGACTGTAATCTGGATTCAAAAATTCGTCTATATCTTTTTGGGTGCGCATGTTTCTGTGATATAACAAAGAAGCTACGACTTTTGGTAATTCGGGAAATTCTTCAAAAAAAGATTGAGGAGGGGATTCGAGTATTTTCCAGGTTTTTTGCATACACTGATTACACAGATTAATTATTTGATTACACTGAGATACCGTTTATAAAAATTACGTTGATTTACATCTGTGTAATCTCTTAAAATCAGTGGAATCAGTGTCTAAAAAGTACTAAAAATTGGCATGATTGTAAAAAACAACATCGCGATAACAGCAATGATTGAGATTATTGTCCAAAGGACTTTCATTTTTTTTCCGTACATAGGTATAAAGGCTTGAAATGCCTAAAAAGCTAGAAAGGCTTGAGAGGCTTTATTAATTTTTTAAGCTGCTTTAGGTAGGTCAATTTCTGTATCAGGAGCTTCTTCATTGTTTTGAGCTGATATATTTTCTAAAGTTGTATTTTTAGATATTTTTTCATTGTAACTACGTAAAAGACCTTTTATTTCTTGAATATCATCTGAATCAAAATCGCCGGTATAATTATTGTTTTCATAGTCATATACTAATTTTTCTAATTCTTGTATCTTTTCTACAATTATAACATCACTTAACCATGTATCATCTAGAATGTTTGTTTTTTCTATCAAGGATTTTGCTGCTAAAAACCAGTTTGCTTCAAGTATATCTAAAAAGCTATCAGCTGTTTCTTTTTTTAGATTTTTTATTATATAGTCTGGTACTTCTTCTCCAAAAATTTTTTTGTATTCTTCGATAAGTTTGACTGCTTTTTCTATTTGTGAGACACCATTTGTGCCTACTAATTTTTCAACTATTTTTGTTTGGGCAACTTCTTTTTCTTGGTCTGGCTCTGTTGTTTTAGCTTCTTTTTCACGTAAAGCAGGAATTCTATCTGTTGGGCTTGATTTCTCTGTAGGAATTGGAGGAAGAACTGATGCTTCATAATTTTGTCTATTCATATTTTATTTATTAAAAATAAGATAAACTATATTTATAAATTATTAACGTTTCAAAACGGCCAAATACGCTTCCGTCGGAATCGTCACTTTTCCTTTACCCATACTCATCATTTTCTTTTTACCTTTCTTTTGTTTTTCTAACAATTTTCTTTTACGAGTGACATCTCCGCCGTATAGCTTAGCTGTAACATCTTTGCGCAAAGCTGAGATTCTTTCGCCAGCAATTATTTTGCCACCGATAGTTGCTTGAATTTTGATAACGAATTGTTGTTTTGGCAAAGTGTCTTTGAGTGAATTGACTATTTTTTTACCGATTTTAAAAGCTTCATCATCCCAAACTAATGTTGATAATGCTTCGACTGGTTCGTCAGCAATAAGAATATCTAGTTTAACAACTTTTGTTTTGCGGTAATCTTTGAATTCATAGTTGAGAGATGCATAACCACTGGTCACGGTTTTTAGTTTGTCATAAAAATCAGTAATAAGAGAAGCTAGAGGCATTTCGTAGTGAAGCATAGCGCGCTGATCGCGACCAGTACTTAAGTATTCAGTATTTGAATAAATTCCTTTGCGTTCAGCCACTAGACCCATGACATTGCCGATGAAATCTTCAGGAGTGATAATATCGACATTCATCCAAGGTTCTTCGATGTGTTCAATTTGTTGGACTTCTGGCAAATCTTGTGGACTTTTGACAATGATGTCATCTCCTTTTGTTTTGAAAACATGATAAGCTACACTTGGTACAGTCGCGATAATATTTATACCAAATTCGCGCCAGATACGTTCTTGAAAAATTTCTAGATGTAACATACCTAAGAAACCACAACGGAAACCAAAGCCAAGTGCTTGAGAATGTTCTGGTTCGTAAAAAAGAGCTGAATCACTTAATTTCAATTTGTCCATGGCTTCACGCAAAGAATTGTAGTCGTCACCTTCTTGAGGGAAGACCCCTGCGAAGACCATTGGTTTTACTTCTTTGTAACCTGGCAGTTGTTCTGGAGCTGGATTTTTTTCGAGAGTAACAGTATCACCAACGCGGACATTGCCAAGTTCTTTGAGACCTGTCACTACGAAACCAATTTGGCCATTTTCCAAAAGTTGGTCAGAATTCATGTTTGGAGAATAATGTCCAAGATCAAGAATTTCAGCGTGTTTTTCAGTACCCATGAAAATTATTTTGTCACCTTTTTTGAGTTCACCTTCTTTGACACGGATAGAAGCTACTACACCACGATAATCATCATAAAAAGAATCAAAAATAAGAGCTCTTGTTTGAGTGATGTTTTCTTGTGGTGGGGAAACACGTTTGATGACTTCTTGTAAAACATTTTCTACACCTTCACCAGTTTTGCCTGAACAAGCTAAAATTTCTTCTTTTTTACAGCCGAGTAAATGAATAATTTCTTCACTTATTTTTTCGACGTCAGCATTTGGTAAATCAATTTTGTTGAGAACAGGAATGATTGTTAAGTTTTGTTCTATTGCTAAATATAAGTTACCAATAGTTTGGGCTTGCACGCCTTGAGTCGCGTCAACTAGCAGAATTGCACCTTCGACAGCAGCAAGTGAGCGAGAAACTTCGTAAGTGAAGTCGACGTGGCCAGGAGTATCAATTAAGTTCAAGTTGAATTCTTTGTATTTCATTCTGACTGGTTGCAATTTGATAGTAATACCACGTTCTTGTTCAATATCCATTTGGTCAAGAAGTTGAGCATGCATTTTGCGTTTATCAACTGTATTGGTGATTTCCAAAAAACGGTCAGCCAAAGTGGACTTACCGTGATCGATGTGAGCGATGATGCAGAAATTGCGAGTGTTTTTTAATTCCATAGTTTGAAAATGCTCAAAAGGCCTTTAATGTTGTTGTTTATTTATATTTTTAATTTGGTAATTTTATTGCTCTATATTAGCAGTTTTTGGAGGGTTTGGCAATGTCTTGTAGGACAAACATTAAGTTTTGTCTGAAAGAGTCAAAAAAACACGAGATTATCGTGTTTTTGACAAGTCAAAGATTGTTTTCATGTGCGTGAAAAATGGCTTGAAATATTGTAATTCTTTTGATAAATAATTTTTCTAGATGAATTTTAGAATCAATTAACGTAATTTTTTTCTAATAGTTTTATTTTAAGAAAGATCCCTCGTCGTGCTTCGCCGACTTCGGGATGATCTTACGTGCTAATATCCGTCTGTACATTACGCAACTTGAGCCAGCGTTTTTTTAGACTTTCGGCAAAAAGGCGCATTTCTCTAAGTTTCAATTGGTGACAAATGAAGCCATAAATTAGAATACCTATTGTTGTAGAAATTCCCATTTGAAGAAATATTCCCCAAAATTTGTCCATGTTGACGACTGTGGAAACTAAATATTTGAAAGTCTGGATAAAAACAGCCATTGTTATTCCTGCTATTAGAATTTTGGTAATAGAAATAAATATTTTTGATTCGTGTAAAGTACCTAATTTGTTTCGGAGTAAAAGCCACAAAAGACCAAATTGAAAAATTTGACTAAAAGAATAAGAAACAATAAGTCCTAATATTCCATAAACTTTTGATAAATAAATAGCAACAATAATATTTATAATGTCAGATATTACACTAGTAATGAGTGGTGTCACTGTGTCTTGCAAAGCATAAAAAGATCTAGATAAAGTTGGTATTAGACTTTGGGCAAACAAAGAAATAGCGAAGATGCCTATAGCATTGAAAGTGAGAGTTGTGGCTTCCCAGTCAAATTGTCCTGTGCCAAGTATCAGACGAACTATTTGAGCACGTAAAAGAAACATTATTACTGTAATCGGAATTATTAAAAATAAAATTTGTTTTGTTGTTTCAGAAATGTGTTTTATTATTTTTTTGTTTTCATTCAAACTAGCTAGTTGTGATAGTGTGGGGAATAGTGCAATCGCAAAAGAAAAACCAATAATGCTAGTAGGCACTGATTGGATATTGTCCGCAAAATTGAATATAGCTAAGCTACCAGAAGTAAGGGTGGAAGCAATAATAGTGATAGCTAAAAAATTTATTTGGCTAGTGGCCATGCCCAAGCTTCGTGGCAACATCAGTTTGAAAATTTTTCGGACATTTTTGTTTTTCCAATCAGCAATTCTTTGATATTTGAAACCGTGTTGGATAAACGAAGGAATTTGAATGAGTAGATGAAACAAAGCTCCCAAGACGACACCCATAGCCAAACCTTGATTGCCAAAAATTGGAACGAGAAACAAAGCTCCAATAATTATCCCCAAATTGTACATGATAGGGGACAAGGAATAAATAAGAAAAGCTTTGAAAGATTGTAATACGCCACTGACAATACTACTAATACCAAGTAAAATTGGACTTATAAACATTATTCTACTTAGTGTTATTGCAAGTGTTAATTTTTCACCAGAAAAACCAGGAACCAATAATTTTAGAAATTGTGGTGTAAAAATTATTAAGATAGTACTCGTGACTATAAGTAAAATTCCCAAAATATTTATCATGGAATTAGTTACTTTCCAAGCTTCTTTTTTGTCTTTATTTATAAGATCTATAAATATAGGAATGAAACCAGCAGACAGAGCGCCTACAATCAAAAGATTGAAGACTAAGTCAGGAATTTTGAAAGCAGCATAGTAGGCATCCATGACATCGCCCGCACCAAAATAATGAGCGAAAATACGGTCGCGTGCAAGTGCTATCATTTTACTTACAAAAGACGCAGCACCAATGACAATGGCTGCGCCTGTGATAGTATGAGATTTTTTACTTAAAATGTTTTTGAGCATTGAATAATGTTTTATTTGAGTAGGATACGAAATACGAAATTTACGAAATTACGAAACTTTAGTATGTTCGTATTTTTCGTATTTCGTATCTTATATGTTGAATGAACTTTGGCTTATAGAAGTTTCTTCTTTCTCATAACAAAAATCAGTAATAATATGAAAGATGCAATAGCTCCAAAAAGTCCCCAAACAAAAGCTGGACTGTGGGCATAGGGTAAACCTTCGATATTCATACCATAAATACCTGATAGTAGTGTCAAAGGTAGCAAAGAAACAGAGATAACCGTAAGCAAAGTAATTATTTTGTTGGTTTTTTGGTTTATCAAAGATTCTACTGTAATGTGTAAACCGTCCAAAGTTTCTTTGTAAGTATCTACAATTACCCATAATTTGTCTAAATAATCTTTGATATCGTCGAAGTAAATACTCAAAGATTCATCCAAAAATGGTTTTCTAATGTTTGACAAAGATGCTATTAGAAATCTTTGTGGATCTAAGATTCTTTTTAGATTCAAAACATTTCTTCGGTGAATTGCCAATTCACGTATAATATCACCATCTGGTTTATTATCAAATATTTTATTTTCAAGTATAGAAATTTGTTTGCCAAGAAAATCAATCATTATTCTACTTTGGCTAAATAATTCATCTAATATTTTATAAAGTAGATAGCCAGGACTTTTGTTTATCCATTCGTTTCTAGTTTTACGATTATTCATTGATCTATAGAAAAAATCTTTGATATCTTTGTTTTTGCCATGTTGGATAGTAATCAAAGAGTTTTGTCCTATAAAAATATCTATTTCATGAGCTAAGATTTTTTTGTTTCCAACTTTCCATTGAGGAAAATGTACAACTAAAAAAATATAATCTTTGTAAGTATCAAGTTTTGGATTCTGACTTTCACTTTTGATGTCAGCAATATCAAGATGATGAAATTTAAAATTTTCTTTCAAAAATTGCAAAGCCTCATCATTGACAGTACTGATATTTGTCCAGGTAAGACCGGATTGTTTTATTTGTTTGACTGACATAGGACACTAATTTAAACTGATTTTTGTTGATTACACTGAGTAAATGTTTATGATGTTTTTGATTTATTTTTTAGATATTTTTTCTTTGAAACCAGGGCCTAGACTTCTATGAACTTTCATGGCCATTCCAATAATTTCATAAGTTAAATTTACCTCCTTATACATATGTGACACTTAGATGTTATAGAAAATCTTTTAATCATCCGTGTAATCTGTAAAAATCAGTTTAAATCAGTGTTTATTCAGAAGGAAAATTTACGGTAATAGAAAGATAATCTGTATATTTTGTTTCTGGATTATCTATTGTGTAGACGACGCCATCTACGTGTTCATCTTTTGCTGAAAAAACAAATTCTTTGATATTTTTGTTGTGACTTTCTTGTTCTATTTCAAATCCTTTTTTCTTCAATTCTGTTTGATAATATTCCAGTAAGAAATCTTGAGTTGCATCAAGTTCAATCCATTCTATCTTGTAAGTATCTCTTTCATCAGATAAAGGTTTTTGCATAAAAGCAATTAATTTATCTATATTAGTCATCTCTTCATTTTCAGGTTTTGTTCTTGGAATATATTTGAAATCTTTATCAAAATAAATAATGAAAGGGGATAATACTAATTTTGGTAAAAAAGCGGCTCTTTCTATTTTTTTACTTTTTTCTTTGCCAGAAGTTTGTGTAATTTTTTCGACATTACTTACATCATAAATATGAATTTTTGTTGTAAAACTTTCTGGTAGATCTTTCAATTCTTTGGTGCTTGGACCAAAAGCAAACTTCAATAGTAATATAGAAATTATAAAAAGTATCGTAAAACAGCCACAACCGCCAGCACAGGTAGATTTTAGACAAGATCTTTGCTTACTAAGTTCTTCGATTGGAGGTTCTTTTATTTTGATTTTATCGATTTCTTGACGCATATTTGTTGTGAGCATTATAGCAGATATTTAGTTAGAAGTCCATAAAGTCGAAAGTTTATAAAGTCATAGCCATTGAGATATTATATTTTTATCTAATGACTTTAGACTTTAAGGACTTTATAGACTTTTGACTAATTTTCTCAGTTTCAAGTATTATGATATAATAAATAAACTAAATTTAAAAAATAAACTATGAACATAAAATTCTGCGGAGCCGACGAGGGCGTTACAGGTTCTTGTCATCTTTTGGACACGGGCAAAATGAAGATACTTATTGATTGTGGGATGTTTCAAGGTGGAGATTTCAACGAAGGGCGTAATCACGATGTCTTTCCTTTTGATCCAAAAGATATAGATGTTTTGTTGGTCACTCATGGACATCTAGATCATATTGGGCGTATTCCAAAATTGGTCAAGGAAGGTTTCGGGGGAAAAATTTATGCTACCAAAGCTACTTGTGATATTATGCCACTTATTTGGTATGATGCTTACAATATTATGTCTTATGATAATCGTAAATTTGGTTATCCAATATTATTTGAAGAAACAGATATTACCGAAGCTCAGGCTCTTTGTCATGGTTTGAATTATCGTGAGGAATTAGATTTGGGTCATGGTGTCAAAGCAATTTGGAAAGATGCTGGGCATATTTTTGGTTCAGCCTTTATCGAAATTACTGTTGATGGTAAGAAAATTGCTTTTTCAGGCGATATTGGCAACGAAAATGTGCCGATTTTGAAAGATACTGAAAGTTTGAGTTCTGATGTAGATTTCGTTGTTTGTGAATCTACTTATGGTGATCGTATCCACGAGAGTGTTGATGTTAGAAAAAGTATTATTGCTAATTTGCTAAAAGAAGGTGCTGGAAAGGGTGGTACTATCATGGTTCCGGCTTTTTCTCTTGAACGAACTCAAGAATTTTTGTATGAATTGAATGAGCTTAGTGAGTATGATCACAATTTGCCACATATTCCTATTTTTTTGGATAGTCCTTTGGCAATAGACGCTACCAAAGTTTACAAAAAGTATAATGAATATTATGATGATAATGCCAAAAAATTGTACAAAGAGGGCGATGATTTCTTAAGTTTTCCACAACTTCAAGTCACTTATAGTAAACGTGAATCTCAAAAAATAAATCACATTGTTGGTTCAAAAATGGTGATTGCTGGAGCAGGAATGATGAATGGTGGTAGAATATTGCATCATGCTATCAGATATTTGTCAGATCCACACTCTACTCTCATTATCGTCGGTTATCAGGCACAAGGTACTTTGGGTAGAAGATTGTATGATGGTGAGAAGAGAGTGAACGTGATGGGTGAATATATTGATGTGAAATGTACTATCAAGGCTATTGGTGCACTATCAGCTCATGGTGATCAAGTCAAATTATTGAAGTGGCTTGGTACTGGCAAAAAAGTCAAAAAAGTTTTTTGTGTGCATGGTGAAGGTAAGGCTTTGACTACTTTTGCAGACAAAATAAAAACTGATTTGAAAAAAGAAGCTCATATTGCTAAGTATGATGAGGTGGTGGAAATAAAGGCTTAAGAATTTTTAATTTAAAATAATATGCCAGAAAGACAAGGTTACAGTCCAATGCATGATGTTGACCATACAAGAGAAAGTAAAGATTATAAAAATATGGACTATAAGGATAGAGTCCGATTTAGGTTTGAAGAATTATGGGGAGAATGGCAAATGATGGAAGCTGGGATAAATCAAGAAAAAGATTTTGTACAAGGTGAAGATGATGAATCATTGCGTCCAGAACAAGTAGAAATATTAGAAATTTTAGCTAAAATGGGTGTAGATTCAGAAGATAAAAGTGGTAAAGGTGATTTTTTTCATACTGACGAAGAATTGCTTGGGTGTTTAAATGATGATAATAGTATAAATTATGAACAATTAAAGAAAGTTCTTCTAAAAGAAGCAGAACATCGTGCCAAAGATTTGCCAATCCAAGATTCATTCAACAAAGGATCAAAAAAAGTAGCACAAATTCCACTTCCTACAAATCCAGAGTCACCAACTATTGTTGTTGGTAGTGGAGAAGGATTTGAAGTGGGGGAACATGAAAGATGTGAAAGAAAGAAACATCTGCTTCGTATTTTTCGTAGTAAAAATTTACAATTTCATCCAGTTTTCATAGATTTTGATGCTTTGAGTGCAGTACAAAAGGAAAAGTATGGAAATATGTTTAGAACTATAGCTCTCGATAAACGAGATGGCGATGTAATACATCCAGGACAATATGATGTTTATGTTGTGCCAGAAAAGGGTTTGACTTTTATGGTTTCGGATAAGTACGCCGAAGCTACCTATATAGTAGATAATGCACCTGAAGATTTTGAAGATATTGTTAAGACAATTAGTTTTAGTAAAGAAAAAAAAGACGAAGCAGAGTATCCTGTGGCTGTGATAGAATGGCCTGCTAAAGGTACCATGGAAGAATGGCGTGAATTGATTGAAGAGTTTTTGGATAATTCAAACTTTAGTTTTGATTTCGTTAGAAAAGAAAATAAAAACTATGAGTATGATGAGGCGCCTGAAGGATGGTTGTATGTTAAACAAATAGCCATTCTTTTAGACAGGGATCGTAATTGGTGTAGTAAAAAAATAGATGAAATAATAGAGAATAATCCAGATAAAATCTGGAGCGGTTATTATAAAATTGAAGTGGGTAAAATTGTTAAGCATTATTCCCCAGAATTAATATCTATATTAAAAATTGAATCTAATAAATATGGAGAACCTCCAATAGGTTGGTTATCTATAATAGATATAGCTGATAAAATTAAAAAAGATCGTAGCTGGTGTAGTAAGAGGATAGATGAAATAATAGAGAATAATCCAGATGAAGTTTGGAGTGGGGAATATTTAAATGGTGCTCGAAGGATTAGTATTTATTATTCTCCAGAATTGATTTTTTTACTAGAGGAAGAATCTAATAAATATGAAGAAGCTCCTGAAGATTGGTTGACACTAAGTGATATATCTGACTTTTTAAAAAGAAATAATAAATGGTGTCAAGCTAGATTGACTATGTTTTTAGAATCTAACCCAGATAAGGAATGGCAAGGAAAATATTTGGATAAAAGAAACCGCCAAGTTTGTGTTCATTATTCACCAGAGTTAATTGCTTTACTAGAAGGAGAAGTCAATAAATATGATAAAGCTCCTGTTGGTTGGTTAAATTTATATGAATTACGTAAAAAATTTAAAAAAAGTAGAGTCTGGTGTGAAAAGAGAATGAAATCTATTTTGGAGGTTAACTCAGATAAAGAATGGCAACGGGAATATTTGACGGACTTTAATGGAATAGAATTCTCCGATGCTTGCATCGTGGGGGCACTATGGTAAACTATATGCATGACGGAACATATCAAGAAATCACACAATGTATCACTATTATTGTATCATCTAGTATGCCCAGTG
>JAQUAW010000023.1 GCA_028687045.1 Patescibacteria group bacterium | reverse complement strand
TTTTTTACTTTCCACAACTGAAGTGTCATATTCTGGTTCATCATCACCTTTGAGATATTTGACGACATTTTTCATTTCAGATTCAGAAATATAAGAACCTTGAATACGGACAGGTTTACTAAGTTCAGCTGTTTGGAAAAGCATGTCGCCACGACCGATAAGTTTTTCGGCGCCACTACAATCCAAAATAGTTCGGGAGTCTACGAGTGATGCTACAGAAAAAGCAATACGTCCTGGAATGTTAGCTTTCATCAAACCAGTAATAACATCTACACTTGGTCTTTGAGTAGCTACTATAAGGTGTATACCCACGGCTCGAGCCATTTGAGCGAGACGAATAATGCCAGCTTCTACTTCACTAGCAGCTGTAGCCATCAGGTCTGCCAACTCATCAATAATAAAAACTATGTGTGGCATTTTATTTGCCTGAAAAGCTTCATTGTAAGATGTGATGTCGCGATTACCAACTTTGGATAACATTTCAAATCTTCTGTCCATCTCACCAATACACCATTTGAGAGCGTTGACTGTTTGTTGAGTGTTAGTAATAACTGGCGTCAACAAATGAGGAATGCCATTGTAAAGAGTAAGTTCAACTCGTTTTGGATCGACCATGATGACACGTAGAGTTTCAGCTGTATTTTGGTACAGCAAACTCATAATAATCGTATTCATACAAACAGTTTTACCACTACCGGTCGCACCAGCAATTAGCAAATGAGGCATTTTTGGTAAATCAGCAAACCAAGTTTTACCACCAACATCTTTACCAAGAGCAACCATCAAATTGTGTTTGCGGGTTTCAAATTCTTTGGATTCCAATAATTCTCGCAGAGATACAATAGCTGTTTTTTGGTTTGGTACTTCAATACCTACCAAAGATTGTCCAGGAATTGGGGCTTCAATACGAATCGGGTGAGCGGCTAGAGCCAAAGCTAAATCATTGGATAGACTAGTAATTCTGGTAAGTTTTACACCTTTATCTGGTTTGAGAGAATATTGAGTAACAGTCGGCCCAACACGGACTTCACCCATAGTTACTCCAACATTGAATTCACTAAGCATACTGTGAATTATTTCAGCATTGGATTTGATGTCACCACTAGTTGGTTTGCCTTTTTTGGTGGTAAGCAAATCTAAAGGTGGTAGATTTTTGATAATGACACGTTTGGACCAAACGTCATCTTTCTTTTCAGCTTCTTTTTCTTTGAATTTTGGAACCTCTTTTATTTTTTCTTCTTCAATGTCTTCTTCCACGTCTTCTTCTTGTTTTTGGATACGCTTGCTCAAGAAACGACGACCACGAGTCTCTGTTTCTTCTTCATCATCGTAATCTTCGCCATAATCTTCTACTTCATCTTCTACATATTCTTCTTCATAATCACCTTTTATTTGTACTCCTGAAGAATGGATACCATTTGGGACAAAAAGTTTTTTGATAACAAAGACAATACTTCTGCCAAGCCAACCAAAACCTTCAAATATTTTTTGATGAATAATGACAAAAGCAGCCAGAGTGGTATTGAAAATAAGGAAAATAGAAATAACCACAATACCAATCAAAATAACGTAAGCGGCAATCGTACCCAAGTATTCTTTCATTGGCCAAGCAAGCATGCCAAATATGCCACCACCATGTCCACTCAAAGCTTCTGTCCACATATCACTCGTGGCAAATCCCACATGCATGACACTCGAGAGCGACAAGAAAAAAAGCAATGAGCCGATAAGATGAGTCGGTCTATAATTGTACTTCACATCACGAATAAGAAACCAAGACAAAATAAGAATAATAACTGGTGTGAAATATCTAATGGAACCAAAAAGAAAACTCAAAATATAATCATTGAGCATAATACCCACCACACCTGCTTTTTCAAAAAAACTAAGAACAATAATAATAGCAAAAATGGTCAGCAAAACCGCAATAATCCCACGAGAAAGCGTAGGATCGAGACGAGATGATTTTTTCTTTTTACCTTTGGACATAATGTTTGTGAATATATTATAACACGTTTTACAAAGTCCATAAAGTCTAAAAGTTCATAAAGTTAACAGTTTATAAAGTTTGTAAAGTTTATAAAGTCAAAAGTTTAAATAATACAAAAAAACAGACTTATCAAAAATCTGTTTTAATGTTTTCAAATAACTTAATTTGCTGTATCTGCTTACTCTGCTGAATTTGCTGAGATTGCTAAGTTTTATTCTTCATCAACACTCTCTTTTTCACCAACATTACCTTTTTCTTCCTCAGGGGCTTCACCAGCTTTTACAGCTTCCCAAACTTTAGCTCTGATGTCAGCCATCAACTTTGGATTTTCACGAAGGAATTGTTTGGCTTTTTCACGACCTACTCCCAACTTCTCTTCACCAAAACCATAACTGTTACCAGACTTTTGCAAAACTTTGTAAAATACACCGGTATCTATCAAATCGCCAGAAACAGAAATACCTTCGTTGTACATGATATCAAATTCAGTAGTACGGAAAGGTGCTGCCACTTTGTTCTTCACAATTTTGGCTTTTACTCTATTACCAATGATCTTGTCACCTTGTTTGATTTGAGCACTACGACGAACTTCAATACGAACTGATGAATAAAATTTTAGAGCATTACCACCAGTAGTAGTTTCTGGATTACCGAAGAACACACCAATTTTTTGACGAGTTTGATTGATGAAAACAACAACAGTATGTGTTTTGGAAACAATACCAGTTAGCTTACGCAAAGCTTGAGACATAAGTCTAGCTTGCAAGCCCATGTGACTATCCCCCATTTCACCTTCGATTTCCGCTTTTGGTACAAGAGCTGCTACCGAGTCAACGACTACGACGTCAACAGCATTGGAACGAACCAAAGTTTCTAGGATTTCTAAAGCTTGTTCACCAGTATCTGGTTGAGAAATATACAAAGCATCGACATCAACACCAATTTTCTTGGCGTATTCTGGGTCAAGAGCATGTTCAGCATCGATGAAAGCTGCAATACCACCCAATTTTTGAACTTCAGCAATGATGTGTTGAGCCAAAGTAGTCTTACCAGAAGCTTCTGGTCCAAAAATCTCAATAACACGTCCACGTGGTACACCACCAACACCTAAAGCGATATCTAATGAAAGTGAGCCTGTTGACACAGCGTCCACTTCCATTGCTTTGGCTTCACCGAAGCGCATGATGGAGTTGTCACCATACTTTTGTCTAATTTGTTCAATCGCTGTCTGAGCAGCTTCCATTTTTGGATTTTCTTTCTTTGTTGCCATAAAATTACTTATAATTATTAAAACGACAGGTCTGTTTTTTAGAATAAAAAGGAGGTAAAATCCTCTCCTCCGTGCTTAATTTTACACTTTATTAGATTTGGTGTCAAACGGATATTGGCAAGCTTGATATTAAGCTGGTATAATATATAAAGTACTTCAACATAAACTAAAATTATCTTTAATATGTCAGATTTTGAAACCCAAACACATAAATTTATACCGGAGACAGCCCAGGACAACAAACCACTTTTACCGCCAGAGCTGATTAAATATGTGTCTATAGAACGTTTAGTAGAAAATGTTAAAAATTACCCAGAAATGTCACAAGAATTGACAGAAGTACAAAAAGAAAGAATAAAAAAAATAAAGGAAATACTAGAACAAATACCACTTATACACGCAACTTCAAATGAATCTATCGCCAAAGGTCTTACAGATTTGAAACCAATTGATGAATTGCCAAGTGGACAAATAGGACACTCCCTTGAAAGTGACAGAAGTTTAGGTCTCACAAAATGTGTATTTTTTGGTTGGGGATTATCACAAAAAGGATACGGACGTTTTATTACAAAATTTTCACCAAAATTACTAAATTCAGACAATGTTTTTGTAACTCCTATGGATATTGGACATATTGAATTTGCAGATCATAAACCTTTTGAAGATTTTGAAGAAGAAAGAAAGAGAAGAATTGATGAAAGTTATTTTAGTTCCATGGTTACAGGAAAAGACTGGCAAGAAATCATTGCAAGACGTATGTTAAAACACATTGAAGAAGATAATCATTTTTTTCCACTATACGATTTGTACACTATGGGAGAAATAAAACATTATGGGACAGTTCCAGCACAACAATTTTTAGATTCTTTCAAAACATCAGATATGCGAGCACATTATAAATATCTGTATGAACATGGTTTTTCATTTGCAAATATGGAACAAGACAATAGACTATACAAAAAGACAGGTAAAAGATACGGAGTTGATCCATTATACGATGAATGTGATATAAACTACGAAGAAGCCTCCGATTTCTGGAAAAAAACTTTAGATATAAAATAAAAAATATGCAAAATACTTCTCAAAACTCCTACAAAAAAATCGCCAACTTCTTATTCGAAGTCGGCACCATGCGCAAGCTTCCTCGCATGCATCAACAAGTCTTGCTCACTCAAGATTTGTCAGACAACATCGCCACCCACTCTTATCGTGTCGGCCTTGTCGCCTGGTTTCTTGCAAAATTAGAAAACGCTGACCCATACAAGACTACTCTTATGGCTCTTACTCATGATTTGGGCGAAATCAGAAGTGGCGACCACAATTATATTCACAAAAAATACGTCAAGATATTTGAAGATGAAATTATCAAAGACCAACTTGGGGATTTACCCTTTCCTGATTTGTTTGAAATGAGTACTGAATTTGAAAAGCGTGAAAGCAAAGAAGCCATCGTCGCCAAAGATGCTGACATGATAGACCAAATACTTCTGCTCAAAGAATATACTCACCAAGGCAACCAAGAAGCTTCTATCTGGCTTCATGGCAAAGGTGAAGGCCAAACCGAAAACATCCAATACCAAAGTCTCAAGACTGAGTCTGCCAAAAAATTGGCTGAGGAAATCATGGCTGGTAAAATCTCAGAATGGTGGGAAAACATTTATACCAATAAAAATAGATAATATGAAACCAAAATTAATCGTTATCTTTGGTCCACAAGCTGTCGGTAAAATGACAGTTGGACACGAACTAGAAAAAATTACTGATTTGAAATTGTTTCATAATCACATGACTATTGATATAGTATTACCTTTTTTTGATTATGGATCACCCGTAAGTATTAAGCTGGTAAAAAAATTGCGTGAAAACGTTCTCAAAGCTGTCGCCAAAAGTGAAATACCAGGTATCATTTTTACTTTCATTTGGGATTTCAATAGTCCAAAAGATACTAACTATGTAAAAAAGATTACTGAAATATTTGAATCACAAGGTGGTAATGTTTATCTAGTAGAACTAGAAACAAATCTGGAGGAAAGACTAAAACGTAATAACACACCTCATCGTCTTGAACACAAACCAAGTAAAAGAAATATTGAAAAATCTGAAAAAGACCTGAAAGATTCTATGATAAAATTCAGGATGAACTCAAACTCTGGAGAGATAACCTACAAAAATTATCTAAAAATAAATAACAGCAATCTTGAAGCTGAAAAAACAGCACAAATGATAAAAGAAAAATTTGATTTATAATATGCAAAAATATTCCGAAGAAAGACCTTGGGGCAATTCAGAACAATTCTGTCACAATGAACAAGTGACGGTAAAAATAATCACAGTCAAACCAAACTCCAGACTTAGTCTACAATATCATCACAAGCGTGATGAATTCTGGCGAGTAGTCAGCGGAAGTGGACAAATCATTATTGGCGAAGAGACTATTGATGTGAAAAAAGGTGATGAACATTCTATACCAAAAGAAACAAAACATCGTATGATGACGACTAATGATACACTAGAAATCATGGAAATATCTTTTGGAGAATTTGATGAAAATGATATTGTGAGGTTGGAAGATGATTATAATAGAAAATAAATTTAAACAAGGGACTGGTGCATAAAAATGTGGGATGATATACTAAAAACACTGCTAAACAAAGCAGTTTTTTTGTATATAATAATATAACCTTTTTTATTTATGAAAAAAGTTTGTCAAAAAATGTCTGTACAATCCCCCTCCTACTAGGAGGGGTTAGGGGAGGTCTGCAGTATAACAAAACGTTTTATCTTGCTAAAGACCCCCTCTAACTCCCCCTACTAGGGGGAGAATCAACCCTTATTCTGCCATATTTTTTTTATAAATAAAATACAAAATCCCACACTTTTATACACAAATCTCTTAAACAAAAAAAAATGACCTAATGGTCATTTTTTAAATTTATCTAATCATTATTATTTACGAGACAAACTATTACCATTACTCTTATAAATCACATTCCTTACTTCCTCCGTAATTTTACCATGTTTATTCTTAGCTTCTATAACAAAAGTATTGATACCAGGTAATAAATTTATATTCTGACTAAAATTACCGTTTTCATCATTTTTGACTAATTCATTATTTATGGTTATTTGTATTTCAGGATCAGTCTTACCATTTACATCAATAAAATTACTATCACTAATATAACCATTTTCAGGAGAAATAACTTGCAAACTTGGAGGTGTCAAAATATTTCTAATATGAAATCCCAAAAATAATAATAAAGCACCCACAACAAAACTAAACAAAGAAACACGCAAAATATTTGGGATATTACTAAAATAATACCTTTTGTAAGTTAAATTAGGTGAAACATCTTCATTTGTAGCATAAGTCAATTCTTCGTTAACAAACTGTTCGACAAAACAAGTAGGATCTCCACCAAGCGCTTTGACATACTTTTTGATAAAATTTTTCTTATACAAAGAAGATTGTGGCACATCAGAAAAACGGCACTCTTCCAGAGCTTTTAAATACAATTTGTTTATTTTAGTTTTGAGTTCTAGCTCTGATAAAGAAACTTGTTTTTCTTCACGCAAAGCTTTGAGGCGCAGACAAACACGTTGTGTCGGCATCAGACATTTCTTTTTGAAAGACAAATTTGTCATAACTAATTATTGGTAAATCAAATTAACATTTACACCTGTATAATAATATTTTAATATTTCTTGCCAATTTTTTCCACCTTCATCAGCCATATAAGCAGCATCACGAGCACTCATACCTACACCATGACCTGCCATAGCTTTGCCATCACGTTTATCATAAATAGCTGGTACAGATACTAACCAAGGTCTGTTACTACCACCCCAAACTTCTGCCCAACTTCTGGTACGACCATCACTAGTACTATAATATGGTGTAATAATATAATTATTATCATAAGTTGCCATATAACCTCTAGTAGCTCTTTGGGCTGCCACAACATTTGGCATAAGAACTTCACTAGCATAACCTAGGTAAAGTTGGTCACCAGTATGTGCAACAACATCGAAATTGCGAGCATCATGTTTGCTAGTATAATTGGCTACATAATAAGCATAAGTACGAGCAGCGGTAAGCAAGGCTTTGATATATTCAATTGGGCCAGCATTCGAAGTCTCCGCAATACCTGCAACATAATCTTCCATCAAGACTTCTTCAATTACATAAACATCGGTACCACTATTTATTTTTCTAAGTTCCATGACACCACGATATTTATTGAAATTAACAGGACCTTTCCAACTGACAGCTCTATTATAATTCAACAAAGTAAACACAGCATGCATATTGCTAGAAGGAGCCAAACGAATATAATCTGAACTAGAAAAATTTAAATTAGTTGAAGCAAAATTATAAATACCATTTTCATAATACAATGTTGCCAAAGTATTTTTTGCTAATACACCTTGCAAAACATCACCAGAATAAACAACATAATCATCATCAGCAGATTGAAACTGAACTTGATCAGTAGGATTTTGCCAAACACCCACACGAATCTTTGGTTCTTCACTAAGACGTGGAATTTCTTCGACAATAGTATTTACATTATTATTACTGTTATTGAAAAATGGTGGGACATAACTTGATGCATCAGAAGTTACTTCAACAGGGATATTGATTTCCAAATCATTGATTTCTTGATTATCAGCTTTTACTTTCAAAGTAAGTGTATAACTACCTTTTTTGGCAGGAGTCACGATGTTAAATTCATCTCTAGTTGTACTCCATTGAGCTACAGCTTGGGGTTTTTCAAAAATAGTATTACTATTTTGCCAAGAACTATCTGCAAAACTCAAATCAGCAGAATTAGCCAAAGAAAGAGGACTATTAGCCACAAAACTATATTTCTGCCAAGTAGCTGTACCTAAATTTTGTAAACCAAGTATAACTTTTACTTGAGAAGCACCAGAAGCTTTGATATCTTTGACATTGCTAAAAAACTTCTTAGCTTTGTAAGCACTTACAGTAGTAGAAGTATCTGAAGTATTAGAACTTGGTGTTACCGTAACTGGAGCAGTGACAGCAGGAGTCGTTGGTGTAACAGTAGATTTGGCAACTACATTAATAATAAAATAAAAATAACCACCTTTAACCCAAGAATGGTTTTGTGAAGCTAACCAAAATTTTTCAGTATAAGTACCTACTTTTTCTGGAGCTTTTAATTGTACAGTCAAAGTACCATATTCACCCGGTTTGACAACACTAGGAGACATTTTTGCAGTTTCAATCTTGTCTATCCAATTACTCGTAGCAAATACAGAAATATGATAACGTGGTTCCATCGTAAAAGCTGACAAAAAGTTACGATTGTTAGCTTCCCAATTTTTGGTACCAACATTTTTGAACTTGACGTCTACAGTGACTGTAGAACCTACTTCAATTTTGATAGGATCACTAATAGTTTGACTAATATATTGTGCAGCGAAACCAGGGTCACTGACAGCCACGACAGGCATACCAGAGGCAGCTTTGGTAAAAGAAGGATTGAAAGCAAATAAACCCACAACAGCCAAAAAACTGATTAAAAATAGAGAAATCTTGTTAGATTTAGGAAACATAATTCAGGTTTTAAAAACGGATTAAATTAATATTTTGTCTTTGACAATTATACCATAGTTTGAGACTTTTAACCAACCTTTTTTAAGACTGTAGTCTTAGCAAAATTACTTTAGTTATCAACAAACAAGCCACAGTCAAAAAATATCTATCAGAGATTGCTAAATACAGCAAAATTTGATAAAATTTGTTTATAAAAAAGCCTTTCAAGCACCTGCCTGCCGGCAGGCAGGTTTTAAACCTTTTGTTATGTCACTACTCAAACAAGTCGCTCACAATACCAGCTCCCAAATAATTGGAAAAGTAATATCTACTTTTTTAGGTCTTTTTGCCATAGCTATGATGACTCGCTATTTAGGTGTAGAAAAATTTGGTTGGTATATTACCACTATTTCTTTTTTGAGTTTCATAGGCATACTTATCGACTTTGGTATGACACCAGTAACAGCGCAAATGCTTGGTGAAAACAAATTTGATAAAACAAAGTTATTCAACAACTTACTCACCTTCCGTTTCTTTTCAGCTCTATTTTTTTTGAGTATTGCCCCACTTTTTGCAATATTTTTTCCTTACCCTCATGAAGTAAAAATTGCTATTGCTTTTACAGCTATATCCTTTTTTGCTATTGCTCTCAACCAAGTTTTTATTGGTTTTTTGCAAGAAAAATTGAAAATGCAAATTCAAGCTACAGGAGAAATAATTAGTCGTTTAATTTTGGTTATTGGACTTTTTTTGGCTATTTATAATCAGGCTCAGTTTCTGACTCTAATGTGGATAATAATTTTAGGCAGTATTAGTTATACCTTTAGCCTATATCTATATATCCGCAAACAAACCAAAATAAATTTTGAATTCAACAAAGATATTTGGTTAAGTATTATCACAAAAATGTGGCCTATCACTATTGGTGTGATTTTCAATGTTATTTATTTACGTGGTGATGTCCTATTACTAAGTTATTTCAAAGCTCAAACTGAGGTAAGTATTTATGGCGCTGCTTATCGTGTTATTGATATCGTCACGCAAACTGCCATGATGATTATGGGGGTAATGCTTCCACTCTTAGCTAATTCTTGGGCTCAAAATAATAAAGAAGAATTCAAAAATAGATATCAACTAGCCTTTGACGCTATGATGATTATCTCTATGCCTATGTTTGTTGGTCTTTTTTTATTGTCTCATGAACTAATAATTCTGGTAGCTGGAGACAAATTTTTTGTGTCTGGTTATGCCTTACAGATTTTATCTATTGCCACTTTAGGAGTTTTCTTAGGTGGAATTTTTGGTCACCTAGCTGTAGCCATAAACTTACAAAAAAAAGTTATGTGGATCTATATCACCAATGCTTTTATTACCCTCACTGGCTACATGATTTTCATACCAAAATATGGTATGTATGGCGCAGCTTGGATGACTGTTTTTTCTGAATTCTATACAGGAATAATGTTAGTCTGGTTTATCAAAAAAAAGTTAATGACCAAATTAAACTTAAATTTATTTTTCAAAATACTTTTGTCTAGTTTAGTAATGGGTATATTTATAATATTCACAAAAAAATTACCAGTTTTGCTAGTAATCGTTTTGAGTGCGCTAGTTTATTTCTTGTCATTGATAGCAACCAAAGCCTTGAGCAGAGATAATATCAAAGATTTATTAACTTTGAAAAAATAATTAATCTATTAAAAGTTGGATTGGAACACGGATTGAACTAATCTAACAAATTTGAACGGATTTTAAATATATTAGTTTTTATCAGTTTAATCCGTTTTATCAGTGTTCCTATTTAAATATTGTTTTTGACTTATCATAATAAAGATTACAAACCAAAAAAGAAAAGCCAAATCATTTTTGAAATAAGGCACATCTACTAAACCATGCACAAAAAAAACTACGAGCATTGCGAGCAAAACAGCTCGTTTTTTTTTGTCTTCTAAGCACCAAGTATACTTGATAAGCAAAACAAAAATAAAGAAAAAAGAAAGCATCCCAAAGAGTCCAATCTCTGACCAAAAATTCAAAAAAATATTGTGAGGAAAAGTCAAAGGTTCAAGTAAATAAGGATTACGACGAGGATTTTCGACTGCGTCATAAAAATTTCGCAGTCCAGCTCCTGTCACAAATTGACGAGGAGAATATGACAAATAATCCCAAGTATATTCAGCCAAGACAAACCTATTATTACCAGCTTTATCCTGAAATAGCACGATAGACCGAAAATTAGGAATGGAAAGTACAATAATTATTCCCAAAATCACAAGACCAATACTAAACTTTTTGTAACCTAAAAAAAATAAATAGACCACACTAGCGACAGCCAAAGCTACCCAAGCACCTTGCGAAAAAGAAAAGAAATTAGCTAATAAAATTATCAAAATAGTAAAATAATAAAAATATTTTTGTAATTTTGTTTTTAGAGTGTCATGCATAAGCAAACTCAAAAACAAAATTGGTAAAGTAAAAAGCCCAATCGCATTGGGTGTGGTATAAATACTATTCATTCGTCCATAAATTGCCATACCAAAATAAGGAAATTGCCAATTTAACACAAAAAATATTTCTTGAAACACTGCCACCAAACTAACCAAACCAGCACTCAAAAGCAAGGCCCAAATCATTTTTGTTTTGGAAAGATTTTGCTGACGAGCAACTAAAATAAAAAATAAAATAATTGGCTCCAAGAAAAAAGCTCGCCAAATACCTAAAGCTAAAATAATTTTATTAAGTGGTATCTTTGACCCAATAGCACTAACAAAAATACTCGCAAAAGAAGCCAACAAAAATATAAACAAGATGATTATAAAAACTTTATGATTTTTGATAAAATCAACTATTCTTTGCCAGTCCCCTTTCCAATAAAAAATAAGCCAAATCAAAAATACTGCCAAAAAATGAATTTCCAACACTGTAGTTGGCAAAATACCAATAGGAAATCTCAAAATATACAAAGGTAAAACCAAAGCCAAACTATAAATTCCGTAAGCAAAGTTCTTATAACTAACAAATAAAATTGTAAAAAAGTAAATAAGGGCTAAAATAAGCATAAAATATTTGATTAATCAAATATATCATAGCCCAAAAAAGAGCTTTTGGCAAATTTAGATATAAACTTGCTTTTGTGGTCAATTTGTAATAACATTAAGTCAATTGTTAATAGTCAACTGTCAAAGGTTGAAATGGAGAGATGTCTGAGTTGGTTGAAGGTGCCACTCTCGAAAAGTGGTGTATCTGAAAAGGTACCGAGGGTTCGAATCCCTCTCTCTCCGCCAACACAATTTAGTATCGTACAAACCCTAGTGCCTCAAAAATCATCTGCTCGTTCATTGTAAATAAAAGAAGGATAAAAATGGATTATTCTAGATTAATTCCAGCCCTGTATTGTACTTTTGTTATGCCAATAAATATGGCGCTTTATTTTTCCAGCTGGGAAGACGCCAGAAGGATATCAAAAAACAATAAACTATTTGAAAGCTTTCTGGTTTGTTATTTGGGAATATTTATTATGATCTATGGTTATGGGGTAACATTTATCTCAAAGTTGATAAATCCCAAAAGGGCAAATTATGAGTCAAACACAAATTTTGAATAATCCCTTTTTCAATTAAGGTGCTGAGCTAGATTTTAGCTCACTGTCAATCATTATATATGTGCTCATCACTGGGCACATTTTTTTAAAATGATAGGCTTTTTTGCGCTAATATTATTGGTCACTGCTGTCAAAATATGATATTATATAAATATATATTAATATTTACAAAGCAATATGGTTAAATTCCCCGATGAAATTATTCAAGAGACGGAAGAGGGTGAGTTACAAGGGGTAAAAAAGAAACATAAGCGTCCAACCAGGATTGGTCGTTTTTTACGTATCCTTGGTCCCGGTATTGTAACTGGTGCAGCTGATGATGATCCCTCGGGCATTGCCACATATTCTCAAGCTGGGGCGCAGTTCGGTTTGCAAATGCCCTGGACTATGCTCTTCACCTATCCATTAATGACAGCCGTTCAAGAGGCTTGTATGCGTATCGGCGCTGTAACAGGCAAGGGCTTGGCGGCAGTCGTTCGTGAGCATTATCCAAAAAAAATACTTTATCCGGTAGTCTTGTTGGTTGTCTGCGCTAATACCCTAAATATTGGTTCGGATATCGGGGCAATGGCGGCTAGTATCCAGCTGATCATTCCCGGAGTGTCATTTTCGGTTCTGGCTGTTGGCACGGCTTTGTTAATTATGCTTTTAGAGGTCTTCGTCCCTTATCGCACCTATATTCACCTTTTAAAGTGGTTGGCCATGGCCTTGCTTGCCTATTTTGTAACCGCTTTTTTGATTGGTGTACCATGGCTGAAGGTGCTCAAAGCAACCCTGGTGCCGCATGTAGAGTTTAGTAATCAATTTTTGTATATTATTGTGGCGATTTTCGGCACGACGATTTCACCATACTTATTTTTTTGGCAGACAAGCAATGTGGTTGAGGATGAGATAGCCAGTCATCGCTTGTCGCAAAATGGAGGTGTTCCTAGATTGTCAAAACCTTATCTAAAACGCCTACGAATAGACACGGCTTTCGGCATGTTATTTTCCAATGTCTCTGCCTGGTTCATCATTGTGGTTGGTGCCGTGGTATTAAATTATGCCGGGATTACCAACATCAATACGGCTGCCGATGCGGCTCAAGCCCTTGAGCCATTAGTACACACCTTTCCTAATGCCGGCTTTTGGGCCAAGCTGATCTTCTCGATCGGGGTTATTGGCATCGGTCTGCAGAGTATTCCGGTTTTGGCCGGTTCGTCAGCTTATGCCGTAGCTGAAACTTTTAGCTGGAAAGAGGGGCTTTATCGCAAGTTCAAGCAGTCACGTAATTTTTACTTCGTCATCATTATCGGTACTTTATTCGGTTTGATGTTTAATTTCATCGGTTTCGATCCGATCAAGGCCTTGGTCTTCACGGCCGTTTTTAACGGCATTGCTGCCGTACCGCTAATTTATCTGATTGCTCGGGTTTCAAGTCGAGAGGATGTTATGGGCGAACACAAGAGCGGCAGGTGGTCAAAACTTGGTCTCTGGACAGCTTTTGCGGTGATGGGAGTATTTGCGATTGCGTTGCTAAGTTCATTTATTTAATCTTGTATAAAATATATGCCAATCAAGGAGGCAATAAAAAAAAATCCGCTAGGATTATCTGCTAGTGAAGCTAGGGAACGGCTAAAACAATATGACACCAACGAGGTAGTCAGGCGAAAACATGAGGTAAGCGCAAGTAAGATTATGTAGTCCAAGACTCTGAAACTAACGAGATTCAACTGTATTAATATGAAGAGACGTAAGTAGAAAGTTAGGTATGCCATGAAGGGTTGAATAAGGTAAGATTGAAACAGATTGCGATAATTAACTAGTAGCATCTCATTTGTCTCATTTATTTTATTGAAATACCTTAGATTAGATGTTTTAGACACCGACTCACTTACCTTTTTGAGACACAGAAAAAGACATCAAAAAAACCTTTAAAACCTTGCTTAGCTGGGCACTTAACTCAGCTAGCCCGCTAAAAATTGAACAAATAATATTATTATGACCAATGCTGAAAGACGCGTTACTCCAAATATAACAAAAACAGAAGAACCAGAAAAAAAAGAAGCTGATTTTGAAGTTTTGAGAACTCCAGAAATTTCTATTCGTGAAGAGCGCGAAGCCCAATTACTCTCTTTTATATTAAAAGCTAAAAATCCAGAATGGGGAGATGCTGATGCACCACTAGCTATTGATGTAAAAAATTATTTTTCAGAAAATCCATTAGACTCAGAAGTTTCTGAATTTTTGGACGAAATTCGTGCACTACAAGAAGGCGGCGTTGATGAGGAAGTTTTATATACACTTGCTTTTACTTACGGACACGAAGAAAGGAACCTTGGGGCATTTGAAGTCATTGCAAAACACAAATCTTATATTGAAAATCCGCGAGAACTTCAACAAAAACTTTTTCGCATACTTGAAAAATTTGCTCAATCATTTTCTTCATCGCTATTAGCAAAAAAATTAAGTACTGAAATTGAAAAAGATAAAAAAGCTCGTGAAGAAATTTTAGATGCAACAAAAAGAAAAATTGAAAAACTCATTGCTTTTTTCAAACCTGATTCAAAAACAACTAAAATAAGAAAAATTTCTCTTATGCCGAGTGATCCACTTAACGGAGTAAACACAGGCAGTGCTTTTGTTTTCGGTGCAGAATTAGTTTTGAAAACTCATATTGATAATCCTGATAATTTAGAACATGAATTTTCTCATAGTATAATAAATCCTATTGTTGAAAAATTGTCTCAACAATTAACAGCTGAACAAAAAGAAAAAATATCTGAGCTAGCCAACGAAAAATTAAAACAAGATTATGGCGATGAATATTTTAGTTTGTTATGTGAAGAATTTATAAGAACTTACAACGATGTTGTTAAAAAAGGAGAAAAACCACAAACATACGAAGCTTTTGTACAAAAAATATCTAGCATCAATGAAGAACAATTTCAAAATTTTTTAAAGAAAAGCAAAAGCTTGCAAGCGAGATGCAAAGAACTTGGTATAACAACCATTGAAGAATTGAGAGATAAATCCCAAGAATATTTTGAAAGATTTGAAAAAAATAAATTAAGAGATTTGATCTTTGAAATCTACCAAGAATACTCAAATCGTCCAGATAAAGAAACAGAAAATTTTGAGAGATTTGTTTTGGCAAAATTTTCGACTAGAATATAAGTGTTGATTTGAATTTAACCAGCAAATTGCCAAAAAACTCACAACAAGCTAAAATAAATACATAAATATTAACAAAACATATGAAAATCCGTTTTGCTCGCGATGAAGATTATGCTGCCATAGTTCGCATGCATAGACAAACAATCAGAAACGTAAACAAAAATGATTACACTCCTGAGGAAATCAAGGCCTGGTCTGGTCGCACTTCGGTCAAGCGTTTTCGTGATAGTGCCCACAAGTGTAAAAGATGGGTCGCTCTTGATGGTGAAAAAATTATCGGTTTTACAGATCATCCTTTGGACAAATGTGAAATTTGGGGACTTTATGTTCACAAAGATTATATTGGGCAAGGTGTTGGAAATAAATTGATAAAAAAAGTTGAAGCATCACTTTGCAAACAAGGTTGTAAAAATATCAAAGTAGAATCAACTGTTACTGCCAAAAAATTTTACCAAAAACAAGGTTACCAAGTAAAGAAAAAATCTTTTGATTTGATTGAAAATCAAAAAGTAACAACTTACA
Source organism: Patescibacteria group bacterium (assembly GCA_028687045.1). GTDB lineage: Bacteria > Patescibacteriota > Patescibacteriia > Magasanikbacterales > UBA922 > UBA1557. Next base: position 3,426 of record JAQUAW010000023.1, on the reverse strand, counting down.
TACTAGCTAAAAAAATAAAATAATTTCATTATGAATGATAATTCCAATCTAAAAAACATGAAAATAAAAGACGACGGTTACTATAACCAAACTCGTCCAGAAATGCTCAAGTATATACCAGATTCTGCAAAAAAAATCTTAGATGTAGGCTGTGGCGAAGGTACTTTTAGCAAACAACTCAAAGAAAAAAATACTAGAGAAATCTGGGGTATTGAACTAGATGAAAAATCTGCTGAAATTGCCAGACAAAAACTGGATAAAGTATTTGTTGGTGATGTAAATAGTCTAATTGATAAATTACCAGATAATTATTTCGACGTCATAATCTTCAATGATATTTTGGAACATCTTGTTGATCCTTATCAAATACTAAACAAAATAAAAACAAAACTAACGCCAGAGGCTATAGTCGTTAGCTCATTACCAAATGTTAGATACTTACTGAACTTAGTAAATTTAATATTCAAGAAACAATGGAAATACGAAGATTCCGGAATATTAGACAAAACACATCTTAGATTTTTTACTGAGAAAAGTATCAAAGATATGTTTGATTCCCTACATTATGAATTACAGACTCTAGAAGGTATCAATGGTATAAAATCTTGGAAATTCAAAGTCTTCAGTTTCTTAACTTTTGGATTTTTCTCTGACACCAAACATTTGCAATTTGCTTGTGTGGTAAAACCAAAAAGATAAAATAAAATTTTAAACAAAAAACCAGCTACTTCTAGCTGGTTTTGTTATTTCTTTACTATTATTCTTTAGTTTCTTCAACAACTTTTTTTACTTCTTCTACTTTTTCTTCAGTTTTCACCTCAGCTTTAGATTTGGTTTCTTCTTGTTTATCTTCTTTCTTACCTACACCTTCTAGTTTAAGACCTAGACGATGTTCAGCAGGTTCAATTGAGATAATTTCAAAGTTGTATTTTTGTCCAACTTCGAATTTTCCAAGAAGCATCTTAGTATCAGATACACGTTTGTCACTCAAATCAGAGATATGAGCTAAACCATGAATCTCATCATCAAGTTTGACCATCAAACCAAAAGGTTCAATCTTGTGTACTTCAGCGTTGATGATTTGTCCAACTTTGTAAGTATCTTTTACTTTTTTCCAAGGATCGTCAACAAGTCTCTTGATTGATAAGTAAATTTTTGATTTATTTAAGTCAATAATTTGAGCTTTGATTTTATCACCAACTTTTAACACTTCACGAGGGTGACTAATTCTTTGCCATACGATTTCAGAAATATGAACAAGACCTTCCAAATTTTTACCAAATTTGATGAAAGCACCAAATGAGGTAAGAGCACTTACTTCACCTTCTACAACATCACCAACTTTGTAAGAATCAAGTACATTTTTTTGTTCTTCTTCCCAAACTTCTTTTTCAGAGAAAATAAGTTTTTCATCATCCATATCCGCATTGATGACTTTCACTTTGATAGTTTCACCAATGAATTTGCGTAAGTGTTCCAAAATTCTATTTTTGTCACCACCTTGAACGCGTGGATAATTGTTTGGATTGAGTTGTGATACTGGCATGAAACCTACCAATGCATCAGATTGAAGCATAAGACCACCTTTGTTGGCAGCCAAAATTTTAGCTTTGATAACATCACCAGCTTTGACATGTTCTGACATTCTTTCCCAAACTAGTCTATTACCAGCTACACGGAAAGACAATTCCATTTCACCATTTTCATTTTCATCTTCAAGTACAGTGGCTTCTACTTCGTCACCAACTTTGATATCTGAAAATTCTTTTGATTCAGAAAAAAGTTCAGGTCCACGTACTACACCAACGATAATACCGTTGATATCTACACGAACTTCACCTTTATCAATTGCGATAACATTACCTTTTACCAAGTCTCCAACTTTTGGAATATTGGCAAAGTAATCTTTGAGGAGTTCCTCAAAACTTTGATTTGACATATTTTTATAAAATGCGATTTCTCGCTAATTAACCCTTGTTTCACGTAGCATGAGACACATAACACGTATCAAATACTTATGATTTCAGAGCCCCAAATTTTCTTTGGGATTAAATAAATTTGCTTATTTTAGACTAAAACAGCCCATTTATAAGCCCGCATACTATAACAAAAACATTAAGCTTTGTCAATAGTGCTTATTGGAAAATTTGTTAGCTTATTAGCTTATTTTTGTCAAAATACAGCCAAATTTAGATAAAATTGCTAAGTCTGCTGTATCTGCTGACTGCTGTTTCTGCTAAAAAAGACCCGCCAAATCGACGAGTCCTTTCAAAATTTTCTGTGTAAATCCGCGTTTTATACAAAAGCAATAGCGGCTACTTTGTCTCCTTCAGCCTTGAAACGCATAATTCTAACACCTTGAGTAGCTCTACCTAGTGTAGAAATACTCTTGAGAGAAGTACGAATTACTTGTCCTTTGACTGAAATAATCATGATATCTTTTTCCTCAGTAGTATTTACAACTTGACTGCTAATAATTTTACCAGTCTTAGACGTAACGGCCATAGTCTTGATACCACTACCACCACGACCTTGGACTTTATACTCATTTATTTTAGTCTTCTTACCCATACCATTTTCTGATACGACTAATAGTTCCAAGACTTTCATTTTGACCAGACTATTGTCCAAAATGCTCATACCTACTACTTCATCAGTTGATTTGAGTTTGATAGCACGAACGCCAGAAGCAGTACGACCCATAGCACGGACATCTTTTTCTTTGAATCTAATAGATTGTCCCATTGAAGTCGTAATCATGATATCATTGTTACCAGCAGTTGGTTGAACCCATTCAAGCATATCATCTTCTTTTAATTTTAGAGCAATAAGACCAGATTTACGAACATTTTTGAAATCTGCCAATTTTGTTTTTTTGATATTACCTTTACTTGTCACCATCACAAGTGATTCATAACTACCAAGATTGTCCATTGATAAAAATACAGATACTTTTTCATTTGGAGCCAATTGTAAGAAATTTTGCAAAGCTTGTCCTTTGGCAGTACGAGTAGTCTGAGGAATATCATAAGCACTAAGTTGGAAGACACGACCACGAGTAGTAAAGAACAAAATATTGTCGTGAGTATTAGTCGAAATAATCTTGTCTACTACATCTTCTTCTTTGGTAGTAAGACCAATCACACCTTTGCCACCACGACTTTGTTGTTTGAAAGTATCTGGAGGAAGACGTTTGATATAGCCATCACGAGTAGAAATAATAAGAGTTGGTTCATTTGGAACAAGATCTTCCATGTTGAATTCTTTGACACCATGCGCAATAATTTGAGTGCGTCTCTCACTACCATAATTATTTTTTATTTCCGAAACTTCAGTTTTGATAAGAGCCAAAATTTTCTTTTCACTCTTAAGCAACTCTTCAAGATCTGCAATAATTTTTTGTTTTTCTTTGAGTTCATCTTCAAT